>CAMOXA010000027.1 GCA_946628745.1 uncultured Verrucomicrobiota bacterium
CGATCGACATGGATATCAAGGTCCTGCTAGGCAAGCCGCCGCGCATGGTCCGCGACGTGAAGCGCACGAAGGTCCGCCACATACCCGTGAACTTCGAAGGCGTCAGGCCGATCGACGCGCTGACAAGGATATTGCATCTGCCGGCGGTCGCCGACAAGACGTTCCTCGTGACTATTACGGACAGGACCGTCACAGGCCGGGTGGCCCGCGACCAGATGGTCGGCAAGTATCAGCTGCCGGCCGCAGACTGCGCCGTCACGACCATGGGCTACAAGACTTTCGAAGGCCAATCGATGGCGACGGGCGAGCGCTCGCCGATAGCTCTTATCGACGGACCGGCCTCGGGGCGCATGGCCGTGGCCGAGGCTCTCACGAACCTGGCGGCCGCCGACGTCGGCGACATCTCCCAAATACGCCTTTCGGCGAACTGGATGGCGCCTTGCGGAGATCCAGGCGAGGATGCGATTCTCTACGACACCGTGCGTGAAGTCGGGCTTGAATTCTGTCCGAAGCTTGGTGTTTCCATTCCTGTCGGCAAGGACTCGTGTTCCATGCATACCGTATGGACTGACAAAGACGGCGTCGAGCACAAGCAAGTCGCGCCGCTTTCGCTCGTCGTCTCCAGCTTCGCTCCGGTGGAAGACGTCCGTCTGACGCTGACGCCCGATCTCAAGCCGGACCCCGAGGGCGAGAGTTCATATCTCGTCTATGTCGATCTCGGCGGCGGCGAGGCGCCGCTCGGCGCGACGGCTCTCGCGCAGGTCTACGGTCAGCTTGGCGATACTCACGCCGACGCCGACGCGGCCGTGATACGCAGGTTCTTCAACGCAATGCAGAAAATAGTCAAGGGCTCTTTGGCCATGGCCTATCACGACCGGAGCGACGGCGGCATAGCCGTCACGCTCGCCGAAATGGCCGTGACCGGCGGCCGCGGCATCGTCGCCAAGCTGCCTGACGGCGACGCCCTCGCGCAGCTCTTCAACGAACAGCCCGGCGCGGTTCTGCAAGTTGCCGAGAGCAGACTCGAAGAGGTCCTCTCGATATTCAAGGCGGCAAGAGTGGACGCAGTGCTCGCCGGCGCCGTGGCCCGCAGCTCGCGCAGCTTCGACGTCTTCGTCGGCGCACGCCAGGTGTTGTCCACCGATCTTACATATCTGCGCCGGGCATGGAGCGAGACCACATACCGCATGCAGGCCTGCCGCGACAACCCCGTGACGGCTAGGGAAGAGTATGACAACGGACTCGACGAGCAGGATCCCGGCATGCAGTTCAAGCTCACGTACGATCCGGACGCCAAGCCGCCGCATTTGCGCGCCGGCGCGCCGAAGCCGCGTATGGCGGTTTTGCGCGAGCAGGGCGTCAACGGACACATTGAAATGGCCGCGGCGTTCGCCCTCGCGGGCTTCGAGTGCCAGGACGTGCACATGTCGGACCTAATCGCGGGACGCGTCGACCTGGCCGGCTTCCAGGGGCTTGTCGCATGCGGCGGCTTCAGCTACGGCGACGTACTGGGCGCGGGATCGGGCTGGGCGCGCTCCATACTGTTCAACGACCGCCTTAAGGAGATGTTCCGCGCGTTCTTCAACAGGCCCGATACATTCTCGCTTGGAGTGTGCAATGGCTGCCAGATGCTCTCGCAGCTCAAGGAGATAATCCCGGGGGCCGAAGGCTGGCCCAAGTTCGTCAAGAACATATCCGAGCAGTTCGAAGCGCGCTATTCCACCGTCGAGATTGAACCGTCGCCATCGATATTCTTCAAAGGCATGGAAGGTTCTCGCCTGCCGATCGCCGTCGCGCACGGCGAAGGGCGGGTCTGGACCGAAGGCTGGGCGCCGTCGATATGCGCGGCGCACTTCGTCGACGGGCGCGGCGGCGCGACTGTGCGCTATCCGTACAATCCGAACGGCTCCATAGGCGGACAGACCGCGTTCACCACGACCGACGGAAGGGCGACGATTATGATGCCTCACCCCGAGCGCGGCTTCAGGGCGTGCCAGCTCAGCTACAACCCCGGAGTGTTCAAAGTCAACGGACCGTGGATGCGGATGTTCCAGAACGCCTATGCGTTCGCCGTGTCTCGCACTGCGGGCGAATCCTGAAATACGGCCGGCGGCCGCCGGAAAGCGCGGCGCGTCTGCCATAGGTGGAGCCTATAGCGGATATTGGAAATTTCCGATTATCCGATAGGCTCCGGCATGTGGTACAATATGCGGCGTCGACACGACAAGAAAGGAACGACGAACATGAGCGACAGAAAATACCACATAGAGACGCTGGCGGTGCATGCCGGACAGGAAAAGCCGGACCCAGCGACATGCGCCCGGGCCGTGCCCGTATACCGCACGACGGCGTACAACTTTCGCGATTCGAAGCACGGGGCCGATCTCTTCGCGCTGCGCGAACTCGGCAACATCTACGCCAGGCTGATGAACCCGACAAACGACGTTCTCGAAAAGCGGCTCGCCGCGATCGAAGGCGGCGCGGCGGCCAAGACGCTCGCATCGGGGACGGCGGCGGTATACTTCACCATTACAAACATAGCCCGTGCAGGCGACGAAATCGTCGCGGCCGACAATCTCTACGGCGGCACGTTTTCGCAATTCGACGCCATATTGCCCAACGCGGGAATCAAGGTGAACTTCACGCCCGTAAACGATTTCGCCGCAGTCGAACGGGCCATCAACGAGAAGACGAGACTCGTCTATGTCGAAGCCGTGGGCAATCCGGCGCTCGACATCGCCGACATCGAGCGCTACGCAGAAGTGGCCCACCGCCACCATCTGCCGCTCGTTGTCGATTCCACTTTCACGCCGCCGCCGCTCTTGAGGCCTCTCGAGCACGGGGCGGATTTTGTCATACACTCGCTGTCGAAGTGGATCGGCGGGCACGGTGCGGGAATCGGCGGCGCCGTCGTTGAAAAGGGCGGCTTCGACTGGAGCGACCCCAAGTTCGCGCTGTACAACGAACCAGACCGCGGCTACCACGGACTCAGATTCGCGCACGACCTGCCGGACGCCCTGAAGCCGGTGGCGTTTTCAATACGACTTCTCACGGTCGGGATAAGGAACCAGGGGCCGACGCTGGCGCCGGACGCGGCATGGCTGTTCCTGCAAGGTCTGGAGTCTCTGCCGCTGAGAATCGCGCGGCACAGCGAGAATGCGCTCAAGGTCGCGACGTGGCTGAAGAACCATCCGAAGGTGGCGTGGGTGAAGTATCCGCCGCTCAGCCAGAGCGAACTCGCGGCCAAGTACCTGCCCGACGGCGCCGGCGGCGTAGTAGTCTTCGGTGTGAAGGGCGGCGCCGAGAACGCGCGCCGCGTCACTGACGCGGCCAACGGGGACATCTTCTCGATACTGGCCAACGTCGGCGACGCGAAGAGCCTCATAATACACCCCGCGTCGACAACCCACTCGCAACTGTCGGACGAGGATCTCATAAAGGGCGGCGTCAGACCAGAACTCATCCGCCTGTCAATCGGCATTGAACACATAGACGATATAATCGAAGCGCTCGACAAAGCACTTGCCGTCGCTTGAAAAACAAAGAAAGGAGAGCAGCAATGGGCAACACAGCAGCAAACATACTGGAGAAAGTCGGCAAGACGCCGCTTGTCGAGATATCCGGGAAACTCAACAAAGGCGGCGCGCGCGTGCTGGCGAAGGTCGAGTTCTTCAACCCCGGCGGCAGCGTCAAAGACCGCATCGCCCTCGCAATGGTCGAGGCCGCGGAGAAATCGGGAGTGTTGAAGCCGGGCGCGACGATCATCGAGCCTACGAGCGGCAACACCGGCGTCGGTCTCGCTCTTGTCAGCGCGGTGCGCGGCTATCATCTCGTGCTCACCATGCCTGAAACAATGAGCATCGAGAGGCGCAAGCTCGCCGCGGCATACGGCGCCGAAATCGTCCTCACTCCGGGCTCGGCCGGGATGAAAGGCGCAATCGCAAAGGCGAACGAGCTCAAGGAAGCGACCGAAGGAGCGGTCATATTGCAGCAGTTCGAGAATCCGGCAAATCCCGACTACCACTACAGGACGACCGGGCCGGAAATATGGGAGGCGACGGGAGGCGAAATAGACGCTTTCGTCGCAGGTGTAGGAACCGGGGGCACGATAACCGGGACAGGCCGATACTTGAAGGAGCGCAAGAGCGACATAAAAATCGTCGCTGTCGAGCCCGACACGTCGCCGGTACTCTCGGGGGGACAGCCCGGACCGCACAAGATTCAGGGCATCGGCGCCGGATTCGTCCCGAAGGTGCTGGATACGTCGCTGATCGACGAAATCGCCAAGGCGAGCGCCGAAAACGCCGGATCGACCGCGAGAGCGGCCGCCGCGAACGAAGGGCTTCTCGTCGGCATATCGTCCGGCGCGGCGCTCTGGGCGGCGCTGGAACTGTCGAAGAGACAGGAATTCGCCGGCAAGACCATTGTCGCGCTTCTGCCCGACACGGGCGAGCGGTATTTGTCGACTTGGCTGTTTGAATAGCATGGCGCTGCAGACCCTGACGTGAAAAAGCCGTACAATACCACGCCATGACCCTTCAGCAGCTTAGATATGCGGACGCTGTCGCCGCCTGCGGCTCGGTGAGCAAGGCGGCACAGCGCGTTTTTGTCACCCAGCCGGCTTTGACAGAGTCGATACGCGCCCTCGAGGAGGAACTGCGCATCGCGATTTTCTCGCGTTCCAACAGAGGCATAACGGTGACTCGCGAGGGCGAGGAGTTCCTCGCCTCGGCCAGACAGATACTCGACGACGCGGCGAGGATATCCGAAAAGTACACCGACGTGTCGGTGCGCAAGCCTCAATTTTCGGTTTCGTGCCAACACTATGCGTTCGCGGTGGAAGCATTCATGGAGGTTGTGCGGGAGAACGGCGCGGCGTCGTACGACTTCACCTTGCGCGAGACAGTGACGAGCGAAATCATAGACGATGTCGCTCGGCACCGCAGCGAGATAGGAATACTTTATCTTTCGCGGCGCAATGAAAGGGCGCTGTCGAAGATATTGAAGAACAACGAACTTGTCTTCGAGGAACTGTATTGCGCGAAGCCGCACGTATTCCTGTGCGCCAGCCATCCTCTCGCCAGGAAGAAAGGTCCGCTCAAGCAGCAGGAGCTGGACGGATACCCGTACCTGACTTACGAACAGGGGGTGGAGAACGCGCTCTACTTCGCCGAAGAAGTGATGCCCGCCATAGACCGCAAGAAAAACATCCGCGTGCGCGACCGCGGCACCATGACAAAACTCATGAAAGGCCTAGACGGATTCACAATATCGTCCGGCGCGAACAGCAAAATGTATTCGAGCGACATAATAGCGAAGCCGCTGGCGCTCGACGAGACCATTCGCGTAGGGCTGGTGCGGCGTTCCGGCATACCGCTTTCGCGCGAGGGGGCGGCGTTTTGCGACGCCGTGCGCAGGCGTTGCAACGGCGCCGGTCTTTCGCCGGGCTGCGGGTAGTATTTGCAGTTGTGCGGTAAAATATGTTAAAATATACGGCGCTTGAGGAGACTAGACATGGCAGATAAAATCAGTTTCGAGGCGCCGAGAGGCATGAGGGATTTCTATCCCGAAGACATGGTCTGGCGCAACAAAGTGTTCGATGCGTTCCGCGCGGCGGGCGAATCGTACGGCTTCGTGCCGTACGATGCCTGCGTCGTCGAAAGCTACGAGCTTCTCGCGCGCAAGGCCGGCGAGGAAGTAGGCGAACAGATTTACCATTTTTTCGACAAGTCCGACAGGCATCTGGCGCTGAGAGCCGAGATGACGCCGACACTCGCGCGCATGGTCGCGCAGAGGCAGAAGGAGCTGGCGTTTCCTCTCAAGTGGACGACTATCGCGCAGTGCTTTCGCTACGAGCGCATGACAAAGGGCCGCAAGCGCGAGCACTACCAGTGGAATCTCGACATAATCGGCGAGGAGTCGACGCTCGCCGAGGCCGAAGTGATAGGCGCCGCCGTCGACGCGCTGCTGCGGATGGGCCTCACAACGGCAGACTTCAAGGTGCACGTCTCTTCGCGCAAGTTTCTCGGCTCCCTCCTGGAGAAAAGCGGCATCGCGGCGGAAAAGCACGCACAGGTCTTTCTCGCGCTGGACAAGCGCGGCAAGATGCCCGACGGCGAGATAGCGGCCATGCTGCGCGACGGCGGCCTTTCGGACGCGGATGTCGACGCCACGTTTCGCATAATGGACACCAAGTCGTTCGAGGGCTGCGCTGAACTCGAAGAGCTGTTCCGGCTGGCGGAGACCGCAGGCTTCGCCGACGCGCTGGTTTTCGACATATCGGTCATAAGGGGACTGAGCTACTATACCGGCGTCGTGTTCGAGTGTTTCGATACGGCCGGGGAGTTCAGGGCGATTTTCGGCGGCGGGCGGTACGACAATCTGCTGACGACGATAGGCGGCGAGCCGACAAGCGCCGTCGGGCTCGGATTCGGCGACGTGGTCGTCACGGAGCTTCTCAAGTCGCGCCTCGGCGCGGACGCGGCAAAGGCCGCGAGCGGGATCGCCGTAGGGTTCATGTCCGACGCGCAGCGCGACGCCGCCGTGCGTCTGGCGGCGAAACTGCGCGCCGAAGGCGAACGTGTCGATTTGTCTCTGCGAGCCCAGAAGCCCAAGAAGTTCTTTTCGCACGCCGGCTCGGGCTGTGCGGCGAAGGCGGTGTTCCTCGGACCGGACGATGTCGAGAAGGGTGTCGCGAGAATGAAGAACCTCTCCACGCGCGAGGAGAGCGATATATGTCTTTAGAGACGATTCTTGCCGCGTTGTCGGCCCGCTACCGCAAAGTCAACGCGGGGCTCGCAGTGGGCTTCCCGGACGATTCGGGGCTGGAGTCGCTGAGGGCCGCCCGCGGCGGAGTGTGGATGTCGGCCGATACGCCCGCGGATCTGCCGTTCGAAGACCGCCAGTTCGAGGTAGTGGTTCTTTACGGCGAAGCAGTCTCGCGGGAGAACGTCAGGGAGGCCAACAGGGTCCTGCGTCCCGAAGGGTGCCTGTTTTTCACCGTGCCGGAGAAAAACGGCAAGCAGGACGGTTTCACCGCGCCGGAGATATACAGAATAATCAGAGAAGGTTTCGACATCGTAGAATTGAGACGTCCGAAGTGGTGGCATTTCGGCGCCAGGCGGCGGACGATCACAGTCTGCGCCAGGAAAAAGGCATGGCGCGAACACAAGGGTTTCATACGAGAAGGGAGCCTTCCTTTCACACCTTTCAGGAGCAGAACATGAAAAGCATTGCGATATTGACTGCGGCAGCTGCGGCGCTTGCGGCGTTCTTGCCGGCCGCGGCCGCCGACAAGACGCGCGACAGCGTGGTGAAATTACTCGACGCGCGCTCAGGCGGCGGACGCCGGGTATACGAAGAGGCGGCGCGAGAGGTCGCCGAAGAAGCGGCGGAGGGCCAGCCTTTGCACCAGTTTTTGACGGCGATCATCTCAAAGGAGCCCGGCGCGCCGAAAGCCGCCAGGCTCGCCGACGAAGTGCGCGAGCGCTACCTCGAACAGAACCGCTCGCGCATACGCGTGCTGGCCCAGAAAAACGACAATCCGCTGGCGTGGTACCTGCTGTATCTCGACACGGGCAACCAGAACTTTCTCAAGCGCGCTGCCGACGGAGACGACCCGCACGCCTTGAACGAACTAGGCGCGAAGCGTCTTTTCAACTCGGACGGTTCGCTCGCTTCCGACAGGGTCGCCAGGGAGTGCTTCAGCTGTTTCGGCAGGGCCGCCGCGAAGAACGATCCAAACGGACTCTACAACCTCGGCGTCTGCTGCAAGAACGGGTGGGGCCACAGAAAGGACGAGGCGCTCGCATTGGAACACTTGAGGCGCGCGGCGGACATGGACCATCCCCAGGCTGTCAATCTCCTCGGCGAAATGTACCGCGACGGCGGCATCCTCGAGCGCAATGCCGAGACCGCGACCAAGTATTTCTCCCAAAGCGCGGCTGCGGGATTTCCGGGCGGGCAGTACAACTACGCCAAGGCGCTTTTCGCCGGCGAAGGCGTCGAGAAGAACGAGCCGCGGGCCGTCGCTCTCATGAAAGCCGCCGCCGAAAGCGGGATGCTCGAGGCCATGGACGAGTACGCCGGCTATCTCTACGCAGGGGCGGGCGGCGAGACGAACAGGCAGCATGAAGCATTCGCTCTCTGGCGGTATTGCGCCGAAGAGCGCGAATTCCCGGTGTCGATGGACAATCTCGCCACGTGCTACAGAGACGGTGTCGGCGTCGGGCAGAACACGTCATGGGCCGTCGCCTGGTACACCAGATCGGCCAAGAAGGGATACGTGCCGGCGATGTGGCATCTCGCAGACTGCTACGACATGGGTCTGGGCGGGTTGAAGAAGAGCCACTACGCTGCCAACTGGTGGCGCACGCGGGCCCGCGCGGCCGAAGGCGACAGGCTCGCCAGAGCGTGGCTCGCGGAGCATAGATTGGAGCGCCAATGAGAGTCGCGTTCAGGCTGGCGGCCTTTTCCGCCGCAGTGCTGGCGGGCTCGGCGGCCTGGGCGGCCGGCGGCGGAACAGACGCGATCGTAAGACTCCTCAATTCGCGATCTTCCGGCAGTCCGCAGCGATATGCGGCGGCCGCGGCGATCGTGGCGGAAGAAGCGGCCGGCGGCGCGCCGCTCCAGCAGTTTCTCATAGCAGTCATTTCCCGCGACCGCGACGCCCCGCGCGCGGCGAAGCTCACCGAAGAGGTCCGTAGCCGCTATCTTGAGAATTCCAAGGGCAGGATTGCCGCGCTCGCCAAGGAGAAGAACAATGCACTGGCGTGGTATCTTCTCGCGCTCGAAGCCAACGACAGGGACATGCTTGAACGCGCCGCGTCGCTCGGCAACGTCCAGGCTCTCAACGCTCTGGGCACGATGAAGCTCATGCAGGTCATAGACCGCGGTACGGGTTCGGCCGAGGACGAGGCGGCGATGAAAGAAGGCTTCGAATGCTTTAGCCGGGCGGCCGAGTCGGGCGATGCCAACGCTCTCAACAGCCTCGGTCTCTGCCGTCAGAACGGATACGGGTGCGAAAAGGACGAGGCTCGCGCGTTCGAATGCTTCAAGAAGGCCGCCGCGATGAAACATCCTGAAGCTACGAACAACCTCGGCCGGTTCTACCGTGAAGGCATAGTGGTCGAAAAAGATCTAGCCGAGGCCGCACGGTGCTTCGAGAAAAGCGCGTCGATGGGCGAGCTCTGGGGGCAGCTCAACTACGCTACGGCGCTGATGTTCGGCGAGGGCCTGCCCAAGAACGAGCGCCGCGCCGTCGAATTGCTGGAGAGCATAGCCAAAAGGGGCAACGCCGAGGCTATGGATTTTCTCTCCAAGTGCTATTCCCAGGGATTGGGCGGTCTGGAGCCGGACCCCGGCAAGGCCGCCGTGTGGATGGTGCGCGCCAGGGCCGCAAGGGGAGATGCCAACGCCGTCAAATGGCTCAAGGTCAACGGGGAGAGCGGGAAATGAAGGTTCTGATGGTTGGCGATGTCGTGGGTTCGCCGGGACGGCATATACTCAAGCGCGAACTCCCGAGGCTCAGACGCGAGCTTTCGCTCGGTGCGATTGTCGTCAATGCCGAGAATTGCGCCGCCGGTTCGGGCATCACCGCCGCGCTCGCCAAAGAGATTTTCGAGGCCGGCGCCGACGCGATAACCTTGGGCGACCACACTTGGGGACAGAAGGATTTCGCCGCGCAGATTGATTCCGTCGAAAATCTTGTGCGCCCAGCGAACTATCCGGCAGAATGCCCCGGCAAGGGCTGGCGCATCGTCTCCACGGCGGTGTTTCGCTTCGCCGTGCTGAATCTGCAGGGACGGGTTTTCATGAACCAGGTAGACTGCCCGTTCAAGACGGCGGACCGCATGCTCGCGGAAATGCCGAAAGACGTCGCAGTCTTCGTGGATTTCCACGCCGAGGCCACCAGCGAAAAGATTACACTCGCGCACTATCTCGACGGACGCGTCACCGCTTTCGTCGGCACTCACACCCATGTGCAGACGTCGGACGCGATGCTGCTGCCAAAAGGCACAGCGTACCTCACGGACCTTGGAATGACCGGGCCGTACGTCAGCTCTATCGGACGCGATCTCAAGCCCGTCACCCGCCGGTTCATCACGGGCATGCCGTCGCGGTTCGATGTGGCGGATGGCCCTTGCGTTCTGGAAGGGGCGGTTGTCGATTTCGATCCTGTTTCGAGAAAAGCCGCGTCGATCGAAACACTTCGTGTACGGGAGCCGTTGCAATAGATGACCATACTGTGGGATTGGAACGGCACTCTTCTGGACGACACCCTCTCCGCCGTGGATGCGCTCAACGAGATGTTGTCCAAAAGGGGTCTTGCGCCGATAGACGCCGGGTTCTACCGCGCCAATTTCGCCTTCCCCGTCCGTCCGTTCTACGAAGCGATAGGCGTCGATCTCGACAATGAAGACTGGGACGCCCTCGCGCGCGAATATCACGAGGCGTACCGCCGGCGCAGGCCGGGCCTGAACGAAGATGCCGTCGCGGCGCTGGAGCAGGCGAAGAGGCGCGGGGCGCGGCAGGCCATAGTCTCGGCCCTTCGCCAGGATCTGCTCGACGAAGAGACGTCCCGCCTGGGCGTGAGAGGATATTTCGAGAAAATACGCGGCACGGACAATCTCGACGGCAAGTCCAAACTCGATTGCGCGGCGGAACTCGCCGCTGCAATGCAGGATATTCCGTCGCGGATTGTGTTCATAGGCGACTCGCTGCATGACAAGGAGGTCGCCGACGCCGTTGGCGCGAAATGCGTGCTGTTCGGCGGCGGCAGCCATTCGCCCGAGCGTCTTCGCGCCGCAGCGCCCACCGGCGACAGCCTGCCGGACGCCGTGGAACTGGCTTTCGCGGCATGCGGCGAAAACACTCTGCAACGAGAATAGAATAACAGTCATGAGAGAACATCTGAAGAGCAGACTTGGATTCCTGATGCTGGCGGCCGGTTCGGCCGTCGGGCTTGGAAACGTCTGGCGATTCCCCTACATCGTCGGCCGGAACGGCGGCGCGGCGTTCGTCATCATCTACATCGCCTTTCTGGCCATACTGGGCTTCCCGCTTCTCGCCGCCGAACTTGGCATAGGACGCGGAGCCGAAAGAAGCCTCGCCGCCGCGCTGGGCGAACTGGCGCCGCCTGGGCGCTCCGCTTTCTGGCGCAGGCTTGGAGCGGTTCTTGCCACCGGCTGTTTCGTGTTGATGATATATTACACGGATGTTGCAGGGTGGCTTTTGAAATACACAGGCGACTACGCTCTCGCTCGTCCGCCGGCCGATCCCGGCGCCGCATTCCCAGCGCTTGTCGGCGACTGGCGCGTCTCTTCCGTTTTCATGATCGCCGCGGTCGCGTTTTCCACCGTCGTGTGCCTTGCAGGCGTAGTTAAGGGCGTCGAGCGCGCGACAAAGTTCATGATGCTTTCGCTCTTGTGCCTCCTGGCGGTGCTGGCGGCGAAAGCCGTGTCCCTGCCCGGCGCTGCGGATGGTCTCGCGTTCTACCTCAAGCCAGACTGGGGCCGGTTCATGGAGCATCCGTGGGCATCCGTCTTCGACGCGATGGGACAGGCGTTTTTCACGCTTTCGCTGGGCGTAGGCTCCATGACAATCTGCGGCAGCTATGTCGGCCGCGAGCATTCGCTCGTCAAGGAAACTGCGATCATAATCGCCATCGATACTGTTGTCGCGATTCTGGCCGGGCTCGTGGTCTTCCCGGCTTGCGCCACATACGGCATAGCCTACGAGTCGGGCCCGGGGCTCATATTCGTAGCTCTGCCGCAGGTTTTCGCGCGCATGCCGGGCGGCGCGTTTTGGGGGCTGCTGTTTTTCCTTTTCCTTTCGTTCGCGGCCCTGACCACGGTGATAGCCGTGTTCGAGTGTATCATCGCCGGTCTTATGGATTCGTTCGCCATGCGCCGTCCCGCGGCGACGCTGGCGACCGGCGCCGCGGTCGCGGCGTGTTCGATGCCGTGCGTGCTTTGGGACGGCGTTCTGAAGTGGGAGGATTTCGCCGTCAGCCAGCTGTGGCTGCCGCTTGGCGCTCTCGCGCAGGGCTTTTTCGTCGTGAATGGCACGTTCGGCTGGGGCTGGACGAAGTTTCGCGAATCGGTCTCGCAAGGCGCCGGAGCGGACATGCCCGGCTGGATGAAATACCACTATGCGCTCTGCATACCGGTTCTCATGCTGATCATTCTCGCGGCGGGTCTTTGGCAGTTCTGCGCCG
This sequence comes from uncultured Verrucomicrobiota bacterium, assembly GCA_946628745.1. Classification (GTDB taxonomy): domain Bacteria; phylum Verrucomicrobiota; class Kiritimatiellia; order RFP12; family UBA1067; genus UBA1067. The sequence goes on from CAMOXA010000027.1 coordinate 12,218, forward strand.
GCTGAGCGCCGCCAGGCAGCACGCCGCCTTGACCGCGCCGGCCGCGGTCATCCACCATAGCATTGTGTCGAGTGAGGCGATGTTGTGCTCGTTCAGGAAGGCCGTCCAAGACGGAGGAATGTACCCGGTGAAATATCCGTGTCCAGTCACCAGAAGAAGGGCGGCTGGATAGGCGAGGTCGATCGGTATGCACCATTTCAGGAAACCGAAGCGTTCGGCCGATATTTCCGCTGTCGTGTATATTAATGTCACCGCGCCGAAAACGCCTATGCCTACAAGCCACGGTATCGCCCACCAGAAGCATGCGTACGCATCGCCGTGCGGCAGTAAGGCCAGTATGCGGCGGCCGAAGAACAGAAACGGTAGAGCGACAATGGCGCTGAACGCCGCTGTCGCGCACATGGCCTTCAGGACGAGAGGACGAAAGTCCCTGCGCTGCGAGGCGAGCTCGGCTGTGAACGGAAAGAGCGTATAGGTGATGGTGCCGAGAAGGAAAAGGGAAATCTCCGAAAAGCGCGTCGCCATGTAGTATCCCGCCGAGTCGATGTCGGGCAGCCGCTGGCGCAGTACGGTCGATTCCACCAGCCCGCAGATTCCGCCGGAGACACCCCACGCCGCGAACACCGCGAAGAGCCTGCCGAAACGCCTGACGACTGTGCGGCTCCAGTACGGCTCGGCCGGCACGGCGAGTTCGCGCCTGAGGCAGTATACAGATGCCGCGATGTTGAACGCCGGCGTAGCCGACTGTCCTGTGAAGTAGCCCGAAAGCGGACGGAACGGCATCGCGATCAACATCGTAACCAGCCTTACCGGCGCGCTTATCAAATTTATCGCGGAGTTCTCGCGGAATTTCTTGAGCGCCTGCAGCGCATTGGCGAAAATCGGATGTATCGAGCCGAGAAACGAAGATGCTATGACAAGTATTCCAAGAGAGCCTTCGACGATTCTTATACGCTCCAGCAGCGCGGGCAGCAGGAAGCGCGAGACGACGATTGCAAGAAAAAGGAATGCGGCGCCAGCCGCGAAAACGCCGCGCATCAGAGTTTTGAGCCGGCCGAACTCGCGGTTGGCGGAAAGCCTCGTCAGCTCGTTGCGGAACGTGTTGGCGAAGGCCGCGATTGGAATCGCGAGAAAGCTCGCGAAGTTGGCCAGCGGCATCACCGCCCCTAGCTCGGACGGCTCGACGTACTTCGGCACGAGCCATAGCCCGACGAATGCATTCAGCACGTCCGCCGCGCGGCAGGC
>CAMOXA010000028.1 GCA_946628745.1 uncultured Verrucomicrobiota bacterium
TGGCCTGCTGGTATTGAATCGCCATCTTCACGGCCACCTCGACCGAAATCGAACCGGAGTCCGCGAAGAACACCCTGTCGAGGCCTTCCGGAGCCATCGCCGCAAGGCGTCTGGCGAGTTCGACGGCTGGTTCGTGGGTGAAGCCGCCGAACATGACATGGCAGAGTCTGGCGGACTGGCGGCGAATCGCCTCGACTATGGCCGGGTGGTTGTGGCCGTGGGCGACGCACCACCAGCTGGAGACGCCGTCGACAAGCCGGCGGCCGTCGTCGAGAACGAGCTCCACCCCTTCGCCGCGGCTCGCGAAACGGGCGCGCGGCGGATTGCCGAGAGAAGCATACGGGTGCCAGATGCGAAGCCTGTCGTACTCGAGCGAAGTCATTTGAAAATCTCCGTAAAATCCACTTCCGGCAGCGGTTCGCCGGGAACGACGCGAGGAATGCGCACGACGGCAGGCGCGAAGCCGAGGCGTTCAAGGTGGCACCGCACAGTGCGAAAAGAGTCTTCGTCTATGAGCGGTGTCGCGGCACGATGCCAGTTGTGGACGACTCCCGCCACGCGCATTCCGCGCGCGCGCGCCGCTTCGAGCGAGAGCAGCGTGTGGTTGATTGAACCGAGCCGCCCGCACGTCACCAGCACCAGCGGCCAGCCTTGCGCGGCGGCGAAATCCACGGCGAGCGTATCTTCCGTCAGAGGCACGTCAAGGCCGCCGGCGCCTTCAACAAGCACGATTTCGCGGCGCCTGGCGCACTGCGAGACAGCGGACGCGATGCGCCCGAGATCGACGGCGCGCCCCTCGAGACGCGCGGCAAGAAGCGGCGACGACGGGTATTTGAAAATCTGCGGGGCGGTCAGGCCTTCGGCGTCTTCGGGCTGGGGCCCCGCGCCGCACATGCTGCGATGGACTTCAAGATCCTCCGAAAATCCGTCGCACCCCGTCTGAACCATTTTTACCGTAATGACGTCGGCACCGCGACAGGCGAGGAACCTTGCGGCCAACCCCGTCGCGATCGTCTTGCCTACGTCTGTATCTATGCCGGAAACGAAGTACACGCGTCCGGACTTGTCCGAAACCGTCATTTCAAAAGCTGCGCCAGAACCTGGTCCTTCTCGGCGATTTCCTCGGGAGAGAGGCCCTCTATCTCGTGGGGAAACACAATCCAGTCGTTGCCGACGTCGCGTACGAAATAATCCGGCTTCATGTCGGTCGTGTTCTTTTCGGGCTTCCAGTACACGCACGCCATGCGCATCTCGGCGCCGGTCTTGTCCACTCTGAGCTTCACGGCCTTCGCGGTTTTGCCGGTGTCGAAAACGTCGTCGACGACAAGCACCTTGTCCCCCGGACGAAGCATCCCGAAGATTTCCTCGCCGAGGGTGAAGACCACGTCGCCCGTATTCTCGCCTATGCCGGTGTAGCTGGCGCACTTGAGCGGTATGTGCTGGACGCTCCAGCCTGTAGTCTTGAAGAACTCGTGCATCGACACCCCGACGGATGCACCGCCGCGCCAGAGCGCGATCAGTATGTCGGGGCGCCAGCCCGATTCCTTCACCGCGGCGGCCAGGCGCCACGAGTCGTGAAGGAATCCGTCGGCAGAAAGATATGTCTTTGCAGGTGTCATCGCATCAGAACTTGAACGTCACGCCCGCGCCGCCCCAGACAAAATCCTTGTACTGGCTGTAGTCGCCGCCCGAACCGTGCTCGGCGGCGTCGCGAAGATCGCGGTCGATGATCGAGCAGAAGGCGACCTTGGCGAAGAGGCCGAAGTTCTCGCTGAACCAGTAATTGCCCTCGAGCATGAACTTCATGGTCGCCATGCCGCCGTTGTGAACCTCGGTCCAGCCGGCGGTCGGGAAGCACCAGTTGTAGCGGTGGTCGCGGTAGACGAACGTCGCCGAAGGCGTGAGCGTGAAGCCCTTGGCGACCTCGCAGTCGCGCTTGAGGCCGAACTCGAGCAGGTCGGCGTTATTCTCGTGGTATTCGTGTATCCAGTTGAAGAACGGCACGACATAAGGGTTCTTGAGGGCGAAGCAGTGGTTCCAGTCCATGGTGGTCATGGTCTTGCGGCCGTACTGGAAGTGGCTCTTGCCGTGGGTGTTGTGGTCGTGTCCGCGATGGTGCGGGTACCAGTACCAGACGATCAGAGTCCGGTAGTCGAGTCCCCACGTCTGGTCGTCGTCGAACCAGAACGTGCGCCCGTAGTGGACATTGAAATCCCATTCGTTGAACGCCTTGCCGTAAAGGTCGCGGCGCTTGTCGGTAAGATCGGTGTTGGACCACACGCCTATGCCGAGATAGCCAAGATCGAGATCGTCGACACTGACCGATCCGTTGACCTCGGCATAGCCCTGCAGAGTCGGCTCGGAGTTCAGAAGCGAACCGTACAGCTGGTAGCCGGAGTACATCCCGTAGTTGCCGAAGCCCCAGACGGTGAGCGCCGCGCCGGAATCTTCGTTTTGCGTCGCGGCTGCGGCGGGTTGTTCGTCGGCAAAAGCCGCAAACGCCATCGAAGCGACCGCGGCAAGCATCAGTTTTTTCATCGTTTGTCGTCCTTCCTTTGTTTTTGGTGTTTGGTATTGCGGACGGTGGAGCGCCCGCGAAATCGTGTCATTTGCCGGGGTATCTCACGAGCGAGACCACGTCGTAGCCCTTCAGCTTGCCTTCGCGCGCGGCGAAGCCCTCAAGCTCGATCGGAAAGATCATCTTGACGACCTTGCCGCCGAGACGCTCTATCAAACGGGCTCCCGCGAGCGCCGTGCCTCCTGTCGCGAGCAGGTCGTCGACAAGTACGACGCGATCGCCCTCCGAGACGGCGTCTTTGTGCATGTGCACCGTCGCCCGCCCGTACTCAAGCTCGTATTCTTCGCTTATGGTCTCGCGCGGCAGCTTGCCGGGCTTGCGAATCGGCACGAACGCGCAACGCAACCTGTCGGCGAGCGCCGCGCCGAATATGAAGCCGCGCGATTCCGGCGCCGCGATCTTGTCGACCGGCACACCCGAAAGCGCCATCTCCATCTCGATCATCGCGAGACGAAAGCCCTCGCCGGAGTCGAGTATTCCCGTCACGTCGCGAAAGAGCACGCCCTTTACGGGGAAGTCTTGTATGCTCTTTACGTATTTCTCGAGTTTTTCGTCCGACATATCAACTCTCCTTTTGTAAAATCCGTTCGCCAGCAGCGCGTGCGCGATGCCGCGCGGGCTAGGCGAGTATCGTCGCGATGAGACGGCGAACCTCGGCTTGCTCGTCAAGCGTGACGATACCGTCCTCGATTATCTTCTCCATGCCCTTTCTCAGCTTCGCGCAGTCGGGGTCGATGGACGCGAGAGTGGTCAACAGACCGAGTATCGTCGCCGCTTCCTTCAGGTCTATCTCGCCCTTGTCGCCGACGAAATCGCGCAACACGCCGACAAGCTGCCAGTAGACGCGCTTTTCGTCGTCGGTTATGAACTTCTTCGCCTTCACTCCGCCGAAGACGACGGCGTCCTTTATGCTGGGCGCGTTCTGGATGAAGCGGTAATCCTTGCCGGGCAGTATCGCATTGAGCACAATGCCCATCAGCGCGCCTACGGCGAGTCCGGAAAGGGATATCTTGAGCGAACCGACCGTGAAGGAAATCGCGCCGTTGCCAGACGCGCCGAATCCCAGCGCGGACGAGAACGAAATGCCGAGCGTGAGAACGAGGATGAGCGCCGCGATGAGCATGTTGCGCGACTTGCCGAGATCGACCTGGCTTTCCACAAGATTTCTGACGCCGACTGCGGAGATCATTCCGTAAAGTATGAAGCTCACGCCGCCGATCGTGGCGGGCGGGATCGTGCCGATAAAAGCCGAGAACTTGGGACAGAACGAAACGATTATCGCGAGAAACGCGGCGATTCTGATTACGCGCGGGTCGTAGACGCGCGAGAGCGACAAGACGCCGGTGTTCTCCCCGTAGGTCGTGTTGGCTGGCGCGCCAGAGAGCGACGCGAGCATTGTGGCGAGGCCGTCGCCAAGCATCGTTCTGTGCAGGCCCGGCTTTTCGAAATAGTTGCGTTCGACAGTTGAGGAAATCGCCGACACGTCGCCGACATGTTCCATTATCGTCGCGAACGCGAGCGGGAACACGATCAGGATGGCACTAGTTATGCGGCCCCAGTCAGGGTGCGAAAGAATGGGCAGCACGGTATCGGACATCTTGACCGGCAGGCCTATCCACGCCGCGTCTGCGACGGCGGAATAGTCGATTGCGCCTGACCAGCCGAGCTTGCCGAACACGACAGCGGCGACATACGAGAAGGTCACGCCCATCAGTATCGGGATTATGCGGAACATTCCGCGGCCGAAAATCGAGAACGCGATCACAGTGGCGATCGCGACGAGCGCGACCGGCCAGGAACTCGTGCAGCTGTTCACCGCGACGGGCGCGAGGACCAGTCCGATGCCGATGATGATCGGCCCGGTCACGACAGGCGGGAAAAACTTCATAACGGTCTTCACGCCGCAGACTTTCACGAAACCTGAGACCACGAAGTACAGGAGCGACGACGACGCGACGCCGAGGCAGGCGTACTGCAACATCGTGTGCTTGTCGCAACCGGCGAAGATGTCAGCGCCGGCCATCCCGGCGAGCGCGAAGTAGCCGGCCAGATAAGCGAAGCTCGAACCCAGGAAGGCGGGCACTATTCCGTTCGTGACAAGATGGAATATAAGCGTGCCCAGCCCCGCCCACAAAAGCGTCGCGCTCGGGCTGAGCCCCGTGAGAATCGGCACGAGAATCGTCGCGCCGAACATGGCGAACATGTGCTGAACGCCCAGAAGCGCCATTTTAGGCAACCCTAGCGTGCGGGCGTCGTACACGGCCTCTTTGTTCGAATCCATTTTATTTCCACCCCTTTCTTGTCAAGTCCGTTCCGGTTCCGGCCGGACGTTACCGTTTGTTTCAAGCAGATGCGCCAGTCTACCACGAGAAGTCGACCCGGCCGCCGTCGCGCGTGCGAAGGCCCTTTACCGAGCCGTGTTGCCAGTCCTTCGGCAGCGAACGCTCCAAGAGCATCTCGCATACCGCGCCGACCATGCCGAGATTGCCGTCGATTTGAAACGGCGCGTGCGTCGTGAACATGTTGTCCATGGTATTGTAGCGCAAAAGCGATTCAAGCATCTCGCCGGCCTTGTCCCCGTCGCCGAGCCTGGCCCAGAGCGCCGCGCGCCACGGCCATGTCCAGCTGCGCCGCGAGTCTCTGACGAGTGAACGCCCGGCGAGCGCCGTCGCGGCGGCCTTCGCGAGAGCGGGCGTCGCCGACCTTGAAATCGTCGACCCGGGATAGACGGCGTAAAGGTGGCTCGTGTGTCTGTGGTCGTCGCCCTGGACATCGCGGTCGGTCTCCCACTCTTGCAGCTGGCCCCATCTGCCGATTTTGTCGCCGAGAAGTCTGGGCTCCACGTCCGCGATCTTGCGAGTGAATGCATCATCTATCCCCAGCTGCTTCGCGGCGGCCAGAATGCAGCGGAACAGTTCGCGCACTATTTGCTGGTCGTGGGCGACGCCGTCTTCCCTCGGGCCGTGCTCGGGGCTCCAGCCGTTCTTCACGACTACGGTCCCGTCGGCACGCTCCTTGAGCTGGGTGGAAAGCATGAATTCCGCAGCGCCCTTCATAAGCGGCCAGCAGACATCTGCGAGATACTTCCTGTCGCGGGTGAAAAGCCAGTGGTCATAGCACTGAGCCGCGAGCCACGGCGCGCCGGCGAAGTTCCACCGCCAGCCGCCGCCGCCAACAGCATTTACGCTCGTGCGGTAGGCGTAGCCGTGCGACCCGGGGAACGCGGCGCGCGTACCCCTTTCGGCGACCGGCATTGTTCTAAGCATCCAGCCGGAGAGCGGCTCGAAGCATTCAGAGAGATTCGCGGCGTCCACACCCCAGTAGTTCATCTGCAGATTGATGTTGGTATGGTAGTCGCAATGCCACGGGGGATTGTTCGAGCAGTTCCAGATACCCTGCAAATTGGCAGGCAGCGTGCCCGGCCTGGAGCAGGATATGAGAAGATACCGCCCGAAATTGAACTGAAGCGCCGTCAGCGCCGGATCCTTCGCGCCCCTTCTGACCCGCTGCAGCCTAATGCGCGTCGGCACGGACTTGTCGCCCTCTCCGAGATCGAGCGTCATGCGGTCGTAGAAGCTCCGGTAGTCCGCGATATGGCGCTCCCGCACCTTGTCAATGCGCGCGCCGGGAGTCGCCATGACGCAGTTCGCTGGCGCTTCGAGCGAACTGACGCCTGTCGCCGCGCGCAGCACGACGACTCCGAAGCTGCCGTGGTTGTCCATGAAAAGATCGGCTCTCGCCGCATATTCAAGTCCGTTCGCGAGCCTGCCCGAAAAGGACGCGTGAGGATGGCCCGGAGTGCGCGACGATTCCGAAATCTCGCCGTGCGCGCCTTTAAGCCGCATCTCTACGAACGCGGCGGGAGCGCTGACCGTTATGTATATGGCATCGTCGGGAGCGCTCGCGAAAACCGTGCGCCGGACTTGAGCCCCGTCGCCGCCGGCGGAAAAACGGTCGCTGTAGACAGCCTTCGAAACATCCAGTTCGCGACGGTATCCAGACGGGCTGAAATCGTCTGGCAGAGCCGTCAAAACCAGTTCCAGCTCGCCAAAGTTCTGGTACTCGCCCATCGTGCTGTAGTTGGCGTCCGCGCGATTGTCGCCCGTGTCGCGGGTAAGATTCTCGTCGCCGGTCCACAGAGAATCGACATTGAACTGCACGCGCAGCGTCTTGGCCCCGCCGTCGACCATGCACCCGAGCCGCCCGTTGCCCAGCGGATACCAGGAGCTCTCCCATTGCGCTGCCGGGCGGTCGTCCCATATCAAGGTTTCTTCCGCGAATGCTGCCGCGGCGGCGCCGATGGCAAGCGCCAATATGAATGTTCTTTGCATGGCTACCAAATGTGAATGTAGGTTCCGGCTTTAAGACGCTCCATCCATTCGTTGTAGAGACGTTTCGCCTCGGCCTCTTTGACCGTGGCGGCGATATCGTCGTACGCCTCGGCGAAAGTACGTGGTTTGGAAGCCGAACCTGAAATCTTCTTGACGAGGAAGCTCCACCCGTCGAGGTCGATCCAGCGGGAAATCTTGCCCTCGTCGATTCGGGCTATCTCGGCACATACCGCAGGATTGAAGACCTCCTCCGGTTTGACATCCTTCCAGACGCCGCCGTCCTTCGCCCGGGAATCGGCCGAATATGTGCGCGCCGCCTCGGCAAAGCCCTTCGACTCTATGGCGCCGTTGACTTCTGGCCGCTTGGCGCGGTCTTCGGGCTTCAGCAGAATCACCGCGACGGTCATGCGCGGTTCGGACCTGTACCGTTCGGGGTGGGCTTTGTATTCGGCCAGCAGCGCCGAGGGCGAAGCGATGACGTTTTTATCGACGGTATTCCAGCGCATCGCGCCGACAATCATATCGTCCTTTATGCGCTTGCGCCAGTCCGCGTATGTGGTTTTTTCGCGGGCGAGCGACTCGACCAGCTTGTTGCGGTCGCCGCCGAAGGCGTCGTCGATTATCGTGCGTATGCGGTCGTCGACGACCCATTCCTGCAAGGTCATCTTCGCGTCCGCAGCCGCCTTCAGCATTAGCGAACGTTCGACAAGACGCGCGAGAATCTCCTCGTAGCGGCTGTCGTCCTGGATGCCGGCGCGGCGCATTTCGGCATACACCTCGCTCTTGAGTATCGTCGCCGAACCGACCGTCGCCGCGAGGCCGTCGATTTCCACGGCCGTCGCGAACGACGCCGCCAAAGCTATTGCTGTAGCCAGAATGGTCTTCATAGCGGTATCAGAGCATGGCGGCTATGCCTGCGCCGACCATCGGCGCGTCGTCCACCTGCGGTGTGATTTCATAATGGATGTTGCGCGTCTTGACGAGCAGATCGTCGAGTTCGCGCGAAACGGTCTCGGCGAAAGGTATCGCACGGGTCTTGTAGTATGTGGAGCCGTCGGCGTTTATCGCCACTGGCGCCGACGCCTCGGTGCCTTCGCCCGACTTGATGACAAAAGCAGCGAGATGCACCGCCGTGAGAACTGCGGCCCGCTCGAAGACGGGCAAGCCGAGCCTGCGGGCCATCTTCGCGTCGTCGGCGTCGGCGAAAACGGCGTCGAGCACGTTGTCGCGTCCGGGCTTCTTGCAGCCGGCGCAGAAGTTGTCGAAATCCATGGTCTCCAAAGAACCGAGCCCGGCGAGCGCGGCAGCGGCCTTTTGCGAGAACATCCCCTCGCGCGCCGCGGCCTTGTAGATTTCAAGACCGATCCCGCCGAGGTAGGCACCGGCGATGAGCTTCTCGAAGACCTGATATCCGGCATTGGTCGTCTTGGCGTCCATGGCCTTGTCGAAATTGCTGACCTTAATCTTGTTGAAACCGCCCGACTCGGCATTGATAATCATGGTGCCGGCGCCGGCATCCGCGCCGAGTTTGGTTATGTTGGAACATTTCTCGACGTATGCGCAGTTCGTGCCGGTGCCCAGAATAAAGCCGACATAGGAGGAATAATTCTTGCCGCCTTCTGTCGCTTTCGCTGCCAAGAGCGTGGCCACCGTGTCGTTGACGATTGCGATCTCGCCGCCGCCCAGCCTCTTCAGAAGCTCACGGCCGACATACTGTCCAACTATCGCCGGGGCCTGGATGTTCTTCGTCCACCTGACGAGCTTCGCGTCAAGATCCTTTGTCGCCTCCGCCGGATATGAGAAACACCAACCGATTTTCGAGACTGTCGCCTTAGGTTTGAGGCGTTCGACCTCGGACGCAAACGCCTCGTAAAACTCGCTCTCGCTCACTTCGCCCTTGGTGCCGGGCATCGGACGATTCTCGCGGAAATCGATCTTCGGCGGAATCTCCACGATAGCCCCGCGAAAGTTCGTGCCGCCGGCATCCAGCACCGCAACACGCGCACCCTCGGGAATCTTGCCGTCCACGCCGACAAATGTCGGCACCATCATGAGAGAAGACGGCGCTCCATCAAGTCCCTTCTGCATTTCAGCCATAAAATCCCGTATGAGAGATTGGCGGTCGATATCGGCCGCTGCGGTGAAACCGTTGGCCTTCAGGAACTCTTCAGGTGTATTCATTTGATGCTACTCCTTTCACTAGTTTTATCCAGTCGTCGTTCGACAACTCTTCTGCCCTTGCGGTAGATTGTATCATATCTTTGAACACGCTGCCAAGTTGCTTGCGACGATGTTCAAATGCTTTTTTTGTAAAACTGCGAAATATGCGTCGTTCTTCGCCGGAAAGTGCAATATTTCGTTCATGACGGGTCAAAGTAACGACACTTGAGCCTACTTCGGGGCGCGGCCAGAAGCACGTTGGCGCGACTTTGCGCACGATTTTGACATCGTAGTCCAGTTGCGTCCACACTCCGGCGAGAGACCGAGTCTTCGACCCTTCGCCGGCCGCCAGTCGCTCTGCGACTTCCGTCTGGACGAGTGCGGTCATGCGCGGTATGCTGCGGTTTATGACAAGATCCAGAAGGATGCGCGTACCGGCCTGGTACGGCAGATTGGAAACCATCGCATCAAATGTTCGCCCCTCCATCCCTCGCGCGATAAACCTCAGCGCGTCGTCGGCCACGACGTTCAGGCGTTCAGGCCCGCCAAGAGCCTCCTTCAGCCTGCCGGCGAGAGCCGGGTCTTTCTCGACCGCGACCACCGAAGCGCCGCGCGAAAGCATTTCCTCTGTGAGCACCCCTAGCCCCGGTCCCACCTCCAGTATGCGCGGTGATTCGGCAAGCCCCGCGAAACCGGCATCGACAATCGCGACAAGCGCGTTTCGATCTATCAGAAAGTTCTGCCCAAGCACCTTGTTCGGATGAAAGCCGTTTTCGATGCACCACGCCTTTACCTGGCTGGGACTTGTCAAGTTCATTGTCAGAATATCCTGTCTAGAATCTTTATGTATTTCCAAGTCGGGTTGTCGATCGGCCCGTCCACCTTGTATTCGAGCAAGAGTTTCGTGAAAGGCAGCGTCACCGGGTGTACGATCTTGCCGGCGAGAGACTCTTTCTTGAGGAACTGCACGCGAACCACAAAATCCAGATTGTCAGCGGCTATGTCATACTTGCCCCAACCCTTGATGGATAGAAGTCCCCCTTCTATGTAGACGTCGTCGGATATGAAAATACCGTCTTTTATGACAAAATTGGTCGACGCCTGCGTCTGCGTGACGAGGAACGAAACGCCCGGTATCTTCTCGGCCAGCAACGCAGTCAAGCCGGCGAAGAGCTTCATCTGGGCCAGATGGCCCTCCTTGATGACTACAGAGCCTTGGCCGTTGAGACTTTTCCCGGACTCCTCGCCCGCGAGTCCCGAAAGTTCGATATCCCAATCGACCTTCCCGTTTCTTTCGCCAAGGTCGAACGTGAACAAATCGCCGATTTCTTCAAGCGAACCGTTTCTGTACGCGCTCTTGATCTTGAACTTCGGCGCAACGTCTTTAAAGCCGCCGAAGTCGACTGCGGCGGTCGCGTCGACCCTGCCGCCCGTCTTGCCCGTCGCGTGCATGTCCACATCCAGAATATCGCGGCGGAATTTGCAATCGGCCGAAAGATCGTTCACGGCGAAACCGCTCAGAGCGCCCCTCTTCAGAAACACCTTGCCGGATATGTCGTTCGCGTCGAGATCGTCAGGCGACGTGCAGGCCGAACCCGACACGTTGAGTTCCGGCGGAGAGTGGCACACCAGAAAATCGAATGCCGAAGGATCGATGAGATCGAGCATTTTCAGGGAATCCTTGAACATCAGCCCGCCTCTCGCGTGAAACCGCACCCGGTAGGGTCCGTCGACATTGTCGACGGCGACAAAGCCTGTCACCGCGCGACCGTCGTTGTCCATTATAACCGGCAGATCCACCTTCACGCGGCAGACGCCGTTTGTGTCGACATGCCTGTACTTTACATCCACCGTTCCCTCCGCCTTCGCGAGCGGCACGCCCATATAGCGCCCCATCCTCGGGCTGACATCCACGATGACGTCCACGTCCCTGCTCGTCAGGTCGACCTCTACGGCAATCCTCGCCGGAATCGGCGCGGTGACCTCTGTGAATGCATCGACATACGGCAGGGAGCTTGGTATGTCCATTATGTCCAGGAACGGATGTATCTGGCCGTGCATGACCGACCCGGTGAGCTCGCCTCGCGCCTTCTGCCCAGCGATGTCGAACGTGAAACTGCCGGAAAGCGACGAGCGCCCTTCGCGATCTGACAACTCGATGCCGATATCGCTCAGCGACACCTTGTCGGGACGGCACAGCACGGTAGCGGCCGCGCGTTCCGGCGCGATCCCGAGTATGTTCGAATCCTCGACTATCAACCTGAACTCCGGCAGGTCCGGCAGGACCAGATCCAGTCGTTCCCTTTCGTAAGTCTCGCCGTCGAGCGGCTCGTAATAGGCGTCGGGCAGACGGTGGTAGGCGACGCCGGATATTCTTACCGTGCGCGTGAAATAGTTCAGCGAAGCGGAGCGAATGCTCACGACCGGGTTCTCAAGACTGTCAAAATGATCCAAATCGTACACTTTCGCGCCCGCGAGCCTCAAGCCGTGCCGAAAGCCGACCGCTATCGAATCGCATCTGACGGCGAACTGGCGAGACGAGATGGCTTCGCAGATTCTTGAAACGAGGAATTGCGGCAGACGCTGTTCGCGGAAAAACAAGGTAATCAAAAAGATAACGGCCAAGGCAAGGAGAACCCCTGCCGTTTTGACAATCACAGATAAGATTTTCTTCACCACACCGCAAATCCTCGACTGCACACAGCCATGTCTGATATGGCAGCCCCTAGGAGAGTCGAACTCCTCTTACCTGGATGAGAACCAGATGTCCTAGCCGATAGACGAAGGGGCCAGCTTTGGTGCACCCGGTGGGATTTGAACCCACACACCTTGCGGCACCAGAACCTGAATCTGGCGTGTATGCCAATTTCACCACGGGTGCTACGGACAGATAGTATATCAAATCCGCCGCCGCCGCGCAAGGGGGTATTTTAACTTTTTCAAGGCTTGAATTTCGTTGCGATACAGAGGGCGGTTCAGTCCATGAAACCTGCGCGGGCTAGCGCGTCCATGGTCAAGCCGGCGGAGGACGCGGTCTTGGCGACATACTTGCCGACTACATCGCCTTCCAGATTCACCATGTCACCGACGCGTTTGGCGCCAAGTGTGGTTTCCGCCGCAGTAACGGGTATGACATCGACGGCGAGCCAATCGTCGCCAAGCCCCGATATCGTCAGAGACGCTCCGTCGATGGCGATCGAACCCTTCAATACGGACTGCGCGGCGATGACGCGTCCGCATCTGACTCGCAGTTGGAAGTCGCGGCCTTTCGGCGTTTTCGAGAGAATCTCGCCGCGGCAGTCGACATGGCCTTGCACGATGTGTCCGCCCAACGCGTCGCCCGCTTTCAGTGCGCGCTCAAGATTCACCTTCGCTCCTGGCACCAGCGCGCCTAGACCGGTGCGCGATTCGGTCTCGCGAAGGACGTCCGCCGTGAAACGCGAGCCGTCGCACTTGACAACGGTGAGACAGACGCCGTCTACCGCCACCGATTCGCCCTCTTCGAGCGGCTTTGGCCAGGGCCTGTCCGCCGCGATCTCAAGGACAAGCCCCGCCCCGCGCGAAACGCGCTTGACGGTGCCGATTCTCTGTATCAAACCTGTGAACATCACTTACCCCCGAAGTCAACCGTCACAAACGAATCCCCGCCTGCCATGAAGCTCTCGTCGGCGTTAAGCTTGCCGCGAATGGCCTTGCCGATAGGACGCGACCCGATTACGACCGGCGCGACTATCGTTATCCACTGGTCGACCAATCCGTTCTCCGCAAGAGAACGCGCGAGCTTAAGACCTCCTTCACAGAGAACGGACACTATTCCCATCTTGCCAAGCTCACGAACGGCCTTTGCCGCGTCGTCAAAGACAAGCGTCTTGTTCGGAGCGCCGTCAGTGAACACCTGCGCGTTTTTCGGGAGTTTCCCGCTCTTCGAGATTACCACGCGCACAAGGTCGTCGTTGCGCCGGCCATGCGAGAGAAGCGAGGGATTGTCC
>CAMOXA010000029.1 GCA_946628745.1 uncultured Verrucomicrobiota bacterium
AGTACGACCCTCGAAAGCCGGGATCCGAAACAGCCGCGGCGCGCGTGCATTTTCTCATCCACCTCTACCACCTCGGCGAGAACATAAGGCCAATCGGTTCGTATGCCGCGCTTGTGCGCGACGTGCTCTTCACGCGAAAGTTCAACGAATACCGAAAGGCGCTGCTGCGGCGCAAGCCTTGGCGAAGCTCGCTGGCCGGAGGGTTCGGCCCCGACAAGACGCGCGGTTTCGTCGAAGCCAAGTACCGCGAAAAGGCGATGGCCGATGTGGCCGAAAAAGCAGCCCGCATAAACAGTGTGCCCGGCATAGACGCGACTTCGCGATACTTCGACGTGCTCGCCGAAGAGGTCGCCGCCGTCCGCGCGGCGGGCGCCGTGCCGGTTCTGACCACCATGCCGCTGTCGCGTCCGCTGCGCCAAGCGGTCGAACCGGGGCGGCTGGCGGCTTTCAGCAAGGCTGCAGCGCGCGTCGCCGCGCTTCTTGGCGTGGAGTATCTCGACTATCTCATGTACGATCTGCCCGACGAGTGCTGGCATGACGCGAACCATCTGAACCGGGATGGCGCGCGCGCGTTCACGCCGGTTTTCGAACGCGATTTCGCCGCGCTCGCGGCACGGCCCGGCGCGCCGGCGCCTGAAGCCGGCGAAGACGCCGGAGCAAACGCTGCCGCCGGACGCCGGCTCGTCAAAGCCGGTGAGATCGTCCGCCGCGACATGCCGGCCGATATGAGCGGACTTACGGGCGATGGCGAGGGGATATATTGGGCCGTGTGCGACTCGCGCGGCGACATCTGCCGGTTCAAAGTCGATGTGGACGTCTCGTCCGGAGCAATCAACGGCTGCTCGCTTGTCGCCGTGCGCAAGGTGCCGGGTGGTGATGACATGGAAGGCCTCGCGAGAGATCCGCTGTGCGGTTCGTTCTGGATAAGCGACGAAAACGGGCCGAGGGTTTTCGAGTATCTGCCGGGCGAGAACCGCGTCGGCCGCGAGCTTCGCGTCCCGCCGCAGCTTATGGCCGTCGCCGAAAACCGGGCTTTCGAGGCTGTTGAAATATCGCCCGACGGGCTGTCTCTTTGGCTTTGCAGCGAGAATGAGCTGCCGGCCGATGCGACGCTATCTCCGGGCGAGAGCGAGCTTCTGCGGCTGACGCGGTTCGCTCGCGACGGCGCGGACGGCGACTGGCGCATGTCCGGACAGTGGCTGTACCGGCCCGAGCAGGCGAGTCGCTTCGACACCGGCGAGCTGGTCCGCAACGGAGTAGCGGGAATCTGTGCAATGCCTGACGGGTCGCTCTTCGTGCTGGAGCGCGAAAAGGACGAGAGGGACGGGCTTCGTTTCAGGGCGCGAATATTCGAGGTCGGCTTCGAGGGGGCGACCGACATGTTCAGCGGCGACGGCGCCGGTGTGACCGTGCCGCTCGCCAAGCGTCCCGTCTTCGACTGCGACACCGGTAAATCCATGTACGAGGGCATTGCGCTCGGTCCGGCTCTTGCCGACGGATCGCAGTGCATAGTCCTGGTCTCTGACGGCGACGGCAAGGCGGCCGAAACTGTCATGACCTTGGTCCTGCGCTGAACCGCGCGATTTCACGCGCCGGATTCGCCTGCCGTCAAATCCCAGTTTGCGCCTGTCTTGAACGCGCGGGGCCAATTTGATATAATATCGGCCATGAGCGAAAAAATCACCATGGAAGGCGGGAAGTTGAACGTTCCCGAAAATCCGGAAATTCCATATATAGAGGGCGATGGAACCGGCCCGGACATAACGCGCGCGGCTATGGTGGTCTGGAACGCCGCCGTAGAAAAGGCTTACGGCGGAGCGCGCCGCATAGAATGGCGCGAGGTGCTGGCCGGCGAGAAGGCTTTCAAGGCGACAGGCGAGTGGTTGCCCCGGGCGACGCTCGATGCGTGCCGCGAGAATCTTGTCAGCATCAAGGGTCCGCTCACGACACCGGTCGGCGGCGGCATACGTTCCATCAACGTCGCCATGCGGCAGGAACTGGATCTCTATGTGTGCCTGAGGCCCGTAAGATGGTTCAAGGGCGTGCCAAGCCCGGTGAAGCGTCCGGATCTCACGGACATGGTGATCTTTCGCGAAAACACAGAGGACATCTACGCAGGCATTGAATGGATGGACGGCACGCCGGAGGTCGAGAAGGTGAAACGCTTTCTGCTCGACGAGATGGGCGTGAAGAAGATACGCTTTCCCGAAACGGCTTCGATCGGCATAAAGCCCGTTTCGAGGGAGGGGACGGAGCGGCTCGTCAGGGCGGCGCTCGACTACGCCGTCGCGAACGACCGCAAGTCCGTCACGCTCGTCCACAAGGGCAACATCCAGAAGTTCACCGAAGGCGCTTTCCGCGACTGGGGCTACAGCCTCGCCCGCCGCGAATACGGCGCGACGCTGATCGACAAAGGCCCGTGGTGCGAGTTCAAGAATCCGAAGACCGGCCGCATGATCGTGGTGAAAGATTGCATATGCGACGCGTTTTTGCAGCAGATACTGACGCGCCCGGCGGAATACGATGTGATAGCGACACTCAATCTGAACGGCGACTATGTCTCGGACGCGCTGGCGGCGACCGTCGGCGGCATCGGCATCGCGCCCGGCGCGAACATCAACTACCAGACCGGCGTCGCCGTTTTCGAAGCAACCCACGGCACTGCGCCGAAGTACGCCGGGCTGGACAAGGTCAATCCGGGCTCGCTGATACTTTCCGGCGAAATGATGCTCAGATACATGGGCTGGACCGAGGCCGCCGACAGGATAATCGCGGCGATGGATCGCGTGATCGCGGCCAAGACCGTCACGTACGACTTTGCGCGCCAGATGGACGGCGCGACTGAAGTGAAATGTTCCGAATTCGGCCGCGCCCTCGCCGACGCGATGTGACGCGCCCGGTCCGGATGATACTTGGCAAAGCAAACCAAAAACCCGCAAACAAAGGAACCATACGGAATGAAGACGGCAAAACTGGCGGTGGCCGCCGCCGCGGCCCTGGCGACGGCCGGCGCGTCCGGCGCAGGCTTCGGTCTGTACGAGATGGATGCTGAATCAACTGCACTCGGCGGCCACGTCTTCGGACGTCCGGTCAACGCGTCCGCCGTGTACTACAACCCCGGCGCCATGAACTCGCTGACCGGTACGGTTTTCACGGTGGGCTTTACGATGATCAATCCGCGAGCCGACGCTCGCGTGAACAAGGCGCACGATACCCGCATGAACGCGGGATGGCTCGGCTTCCCGACATTCTTCGTCACCCAGCAGCTGCCGTGGGGCTTCCATTTCGGCTTCGGCGGCTTCGCCGATTTCGGCATAGCATCGGCGTACAACAACCACTGGGAACTCAAGCACGATTCGACCGAGACGCTGTTCGAGGGCTACACCCTGCAGCCTGTCGTCTCATACGACATAACCGACGACTGGTCGTTCGGCATAGGCCCGCGTTTCACCTTCACCAGTTTCGAGACGCGCATGATGCGCGACTTCGGCTATGTCGAGGACATGTATCTCGTCAGGTCCCACGGCTACATGCACGCGCCGGTCAAGTTCCGCAACCGCCTCAAGATCAAAGCCGACAACAAGGACGATATCGGCATCGGTCTTGCCGCAGGCACCAGCTACCGCGTCACCGACACGTTCTCGGTCGGCGCGATGTACCGTTCGCGCGTCAAGACGCGTCTGAAGGGCGACGCCACCTGGAAAGGCCGCGACATATCCTACCACCGCAACGACGTGCGCGAAACGATACAGCTGCCGGCGCAAGTGTCTGTCGGCTTCAACTGGGACGAGGCCTTGTGGCTGAAGGATCTGCACCTGGGCGCTTCGGTGAGCTGGATCGAATGGTCCAAGATGAGCGAGCTGCGGTTCGACGTGTGGAATCCCGTTTCCGGCGCGGTCGAGCGCAACGTGCGCAAGCTCGACTGGCGAAACACGTATCGCGCCGGCTTCGGACTCGGCTACGACGTGACCGGCAACTGGGCGGCGATGGCCGGCTACACGTACGACTGGGACCCGTGCCGCAACAAGCTCGGCTACGCGCACACGATGCTGCCTGTAGGCGACCGCCACATCATAGGCACCGGCGTGGCGTGGACGAGCGACGACGGCGTCTGGGAGGTTGCCTTGACATATTCGCTCATCATCATGGAGTCCAAGTCCATGCGCGTCAAGGACGAATACTACGACAACAACAAACGCGTCCACAAGATGCATACCCACAACGCCTATTCGCATCTTGTCTCGCTCGGCCTGACGTACCGTTTCTAGGCCATGCGGATTGCGCTTGCTGGCGACGTCGCCCTCGATCTTGTCGCGCCGGTCTTTCGCGAGGCGGGCCACGAGGTGTACGTTCCGGCCGGCTTCGGCGCCTGGCGGCAGGAGGTGCTCGACGGCGACTCGCCGCTCAACCGCTTCAAACCTGATTTGGTGTTCGACGTCACCGCCCACGACAAACCGCTCGCCGCTGAAGTCCCGGGCTTCTTCGACGAGCGCATGCGCGCCCTCGCTTCCATGCCATATTCGCTCGCGGGAATCCGCGCGCTTGTCGCCGAAGCGGAATTCGCCGCGCTCGCGTCTCCGAGAAAAGTCCTCGCGCTCGACGCGGACAACACTCTCTGGCGCGGCATTCTGAGCGAGGACGGCCGGGACGCGCTCGCGCCGTGCGTCGAGTTCCAGAAAGGCGTCCTCCGCCTGAGGGATGAAGGCGTCGCGCTTGTTCTGTTGACTAAGAACGACGCGCCGCGGCCGCAGGGTGCCGCGTTCATGCGTCCGGACATGCCTCTCAAAGACGCCGATTTCGCGGCGCTTCGCATAAACTGGGCGCCCAAGGCCGGCAACCTCGTCGAGGCCTGCCGCGAACTGAATGTGGGCGTCGAGTCGGTCGTGTTCGTGGACGACAACCCGCACGAGCGCGCGCAGATGGCGGCGCATCTGCCTGATGTCGCCGTCGCGCCTTGGAACGGATGGAGCGGCGACGTCTCCCGTGAGCCAGCGCAGGCCGCCCAGCTCTTGCGCCGTCTTCGCCAGTACTTTTTCGCCGGCATGGGCACAACCGCGGAGGACCGTTTGCGCGCGGCCGATTATGCCTCGCCCGCCCGCCGGCTTGCCGCCAGATACAAGGACGCCGGCGAATATCTGGCGAGTCTCGGGCTGTGGGCCGAACCGGCCGCGGCGACCGCGGCCGACATACCGCGTCTCGCGCAGATGGCCGGCAAGACAAACCAGTTCAACGCGACGACGCTGAGACGCACTGCGGACGATTTTGCCGGGCTTCTCGACGACCCTTCGAAACGGGTGTTCGTCTTTCGCGCCGGCGACAGGTTCGGCGAACAGGGCATCGTATGCTACATCGTCGCCGATCTCGCCGCCGGGCGTCTGACCGATTTCGTGATGAGCTGCAGGGCGATGGGCCGCACATTGGAGCATTTCGCTTTCGCCCATGTCGTTTCGGCGCTGGGCTATAGCCCGAAGGTCGACTATTCGCCGTCGGCGAAAAACGCGCCGTTCAAGTCTTTCCTGGATTCCGGCATGTCCGGCAAAACATACTATCGGACGGGCCGGCCGTGATTGTCTGGATTGTAAACCCTTTCGACGCGCTCCCGGCCGAGGGGCACCGTCCGCTCAGATTCTGGCTTATGGCCGAGGCGTTCGCGCGAGCGGGCCACGATGTTGTGTACTGGACGGCAGATTTCAACCACATCGCCAAGCGGCGGCGCACGCCTGACGCGGACGCGCTCGCGCGAAGCGCTGCGCAAGGCATCCGCGTGGAATTCGTCCACGAGCCGCCGTATTCGCGCAACATCGGGTTGAAGCGGCTGTGGGCCCACTGGCGCTGGGCGGACAATTGGGCGAAAGCCGCCGCGAAGAGCGCTCCGCCGGGACTGATTGTCGCGAGCTCGCCGCCGCTTTCCGCCGCAGCGAAAGTGTTGCGGTTTGCGCGTGGCGTAGGCGCGAAGGTCGTTGTGGACGTCATGGACGCATGGCCCGAGACATTTGAACGAATCGCGCCGCGATGGATGCTTTGGCCGCTTCGCCGCATCGCCCGCGCGAACTATCTCGGCGCGGACGCGGTGACGACCGTCGCCGACAATTATGCCGCGCTTGTCGCCGGGTACGGACGCCGCCGGCCGGCGCGCAGGTTTTACCACGGAATCGACATGTCGGGGCCGCCCCCAGACTTGGAGCGGCGAACCGGCGACCGCATGAAAATCGCCTATGCCGGCAATCTGGGGAGCACGTACGATCTGGCGACTGCGATCGAGGCCGTGGGGCTGATGGATGGCGCGACGCTGGCTGTCGCCGGCAAGGGCGCGCAGGAATCCATGCTGGCCGACGCCGCGCGCCGGTTCGCCGGCAAGGTGTCGTTCGCGGGATACCTGGACGAAGAGGGGCTGCGCCGCTTTCTCGCGTCGGCCGACGTCGGGCTGGTGCCGATGTCGCCCGAAAGCTGCGTAGGCGTACCCTACAAGTTCGCGGACTATTCGCGCGCCGGGCTCGCGATTGTCAGCTCGCTCGGCGGCGAAAGCGACATGCTGCTCGCGAAATATGGTGCCGGTGCGTCCTACCGCGCCCATGACGCGCGAAGTCTCGCCGCCGCGCTGCGAAGCCTTTCGCCGCGGCTGGCCGAAGCGAAAGCCGCTTCCAGACGCATGGCCGAGGCGGAGTTCGACGCAACGGCCATATACGATGAATATGTCGGCTTCGTCATGGCGGAAAGGAGCTACGCTTTTTCCTCTCCCAAAACGCGCAAGCCGACCCGCCTTGAATAGACGAATCAAAAAATGGGTAAACGCCAGGGTAAACTCCAGTAGACCTGACGGCCGTCTTATGCTATACTACAGGCATGATTGCAAAGCTGGTGATAGATAAAAAGCGCGAGGGCCACGCCCTCGGTTCGGCGGAAATACGCGAATTCATAGAAGGCTTCACTGCGGGAGACATACCCGACTACCAGATGAGCGCCCTGGCGATGGCGATTTGCTGCCGCGGCATGACGGAGCGCGAGACGGCCGATCTGACCGATGCGATGATGCGCTCTGGCAGATGCCTCGAATGGAATCTCGACGCGCCGACGGCGGACAAGCACTCTACGGGGGGCGTGGGCGACAAGCTGTCGCTCGTCATCCAGCCGCTCGCGGCCGCGTGCGGACTCGCGGTGCCTTCTCTGACGGGCCGCGGGCTCGGGCTCACGGGAGGGACGGCCGACAAGCTGGAGACGATACCGGGTTACAACGCGTCGCTTTCCCTCGACGACTTCAGCAAGACTGTCGCCGAAGCGGGCGTATCCATGACAGTGCAGACCGACGAGATAACGCCGGCCGACAAAAAGCTCTACGCGCTTCGCGACGTGACAGGAACGGTCGCGTCGATTCCGCTCATCACAGCGTCGATACTATCCAAGAAACTCGCGGAAGGCGCGGGTACGCTCGTCTTCGACGTCAAGTGCGGCGCAGGCGCGTTCATGAAGACGCGCGAGGACGCGCTCGCGCTCGCCAAGTCTCTCGTCGGCGGAGCTAAAGCGGCGGGGCGCAGGTCCGCGGCGCTTGTCACCGACATGAACGCGCCGCTCGGCGCGGCGGTCGGGAACGCCAACGAAGTGGCCGAGGCTCTCGCCATACTGCGCGGCGAAATCGACCAGTCCAGAGCGGATGTTGGGCTTTGCATCGAGCTGGCGGCGCTGATGGTTTCGCTGGCGCGGGAGACGACGCTGGATGACGCGCGCAAGATGTGCCGCGAGAGGCTGGCGGACGGTTCGGCGATGGAGAAATTCTCGGCGATGGTCAAATCGCAAGGCGGCGATCTAGACAGGTTCGAGAGGATGATGCATGAGCCGGTGTCGAAATTCCGAGTCCAGTCCATGCGGCATGGCGTGGTGGCGGCGATAGACGCCGAAAAGGTCGCTCGCGTCGCGTTCCGCCTCGGCGCTGGACGCGAAAAGGCCGGCGACAGGATAGACCCTCGCGCGGGAGTGACGCTTTCGGTCGCGGCGGGCGACAAGGTCTCGCTCGGCGCGCCGCTCGCCACGCTGGAACGCTCCGGCGGACCGGACGGACTGGAAGCGGCGGCGGCGGAGCTTCTCAAGGCGTTCACAATCGTCCCGTCGCCGATTGAACGCCGCGGATTGATTCTGGAGAGGGTTGAGTGACATGGTAGACTACGACAATCTGCGCAAGAAGTTCCCCGGCAAGGGACCGAAGAAGCTCAAGAAGTCCGCTGCAGTCAAAGCGATTGCGCGCGAGTACGAGATGAAGAAAGCCGAGATCGCCGCGCACAGTCCGTTTAAGCGCGGCTTCCCGTACTACATGACGATAATACTCGGACTCATCATCGTCGGCAGCATTGTCGGGACCGAGATTTCAAAGCGCGGCGGAATCGACCTCTCGCCCCAGAAGAACCACAAGATGGCCGTTGACTCCGTGCACAGTCTCGCCATCGCGCTGGGCAGATACTGCTATCACGTCGGCGAATTCCCGGACACGGAAGAAGGCCTCGCCCAGCTCGCTTCGAAGAATGTGACGGCGCGCGGGTGGAACGGCCCGTATATAAAAAAGGTGAAGCAGGATCCGTGGAAGCGCGATTACGTGTATGTCTACAACGGGCGCGACAAACTGCCGACGCTGTATTCGAAGGGACCGGACGGGATCGCCGGCACTACGGACGACATAATCGCCGACGCGGCCGATTTCGACGCGGCGTTCAGAGACACGTCCTGGACGGTCGGGTGGATGCCCAAGCACCTGCGCGACATTGTCGTGGCCGAGACCGAAGCCCAGAAGAAGGCGCTGCAAGAGGAAGTCGAGCAGATACTGCACCCCGACATACCCGTAGAAGGCGTGACGCCGCTAGGCGACAACTGGCTGTTCTCGGCGTCGGACGCTGCGGACGCGCCGCGCCGCCCGGTCCGCGTGCCGCACGATTGGCGGGCGTCATGCACTGCTGGCGAAGCCTCGTCCGAAATCGGCGTGTACCGGCGTCTGGTGACGATTCCGTCCAAGGCCGAAGGCAAGTACATAGCGCTGCGCTTTTCAGGAATATCCGGTAGCTACACTGTCGCCGTGGGCGGAACGACCGTCGCCGAAGGCGCGAACGGACGGGACGGGGTCGAACTGGACATAACGAAGGCCGTAAGATGCGGGGAGAAGAACGAAATCGAGATTCGCGTCAGGGCGACCGATCGCGACGCCCAGGTCTATTGCGGGGCTGGGCTTGTCGGCGAGGCTTCGCTGGCGATAGAAGATCCGTTGGACCGTATACTCGACGGGACGCTTAAAACGACGACGCTTTCGGCGACGAAGGACCTCGCCAAGATGCGGCTGGAGTACATGACGCCTGCGGGCCCGCGGACAAACGAGTTCGAAGTTGTCGAACCGAGGCTGTGGAGTCCCGAACGTCCATTCCTCTACAAAGGCTACCTCTCGGGGCGGCTTTACCAGTATGCCATTCGAAAGACAGAGTTCACCAAAGACGGCCGCGGGTTGATATTGAACGGCGAGACGGTCGCGCTCAAAGGCGCCAGACTGCCTTCGCATCTCGGCCCGCTGGGCAAGGCGTTCAACCGCGAAGCGGCCCGCCGCGCGCTGCAATGCGTAAAAGACGCCGGCGCGAACGCCGTGCAGTTCATAGGCTCGCCCGACCGCGGCTTTCTGGAGCTTTGCGATGAAATGGGTCTGGTCGTGGCGGACGGCTTCATGGAAACGTTTGCCGAAGGCCTCGCGGATTTCACCGGGCTGCCAACGCCAAACTGGTACGTGCATCGCGCGGCCTGGAACAACAGGGAGCTGACGATTGCAATCCTCGACGACTGGAACCGGGACGCCGCAGAGGGCGAAACTGTCGCAGTGCGGTGCGCGACGAGCTGCGAAGAGGCCGAACTGTTCGTGAACGGCGAGAGCGCGGGTCGACGCAAAAAACCTGCGGACGCGGCGCGGCCGGAGGATGCCGTGCTCTCGTGGAACGTGAAATACGACCCTGGCGAACTGAAGGTCATCGCATACGAGAACGGCGAGTATGCAGGCGAAACTTCGCGCCTCACTGCGATGGAACCTGTCTCGATAAAACTCACGGTCAACAAAAAAGCTATTGCGGAAGGGGAGATCGCTTTTGCGACCGTCGAAGCTGTGGACAGATACGGCGTCGGCGCGCCCCATGCCGGCAACGAGGTACAGCTGTGGCTCGAAGGGCCGGGTGCAATCGAAGCCGCAGCCAACCGCGATTCAGGCGAGGGCGGTCCGTGCTGCGGCAGAACGAAGGTGCGGCTTTCGGGCGGGAAGGCTGTCGTGGTCGTCCGCCGCCACAGCGCAGGCTCCGGACTGCCGCTCAAGCTCGCCGCCGCTTCGTCCGGACTAAGGACCGATTTTGCAGTTCTGCCCCGCCGATAGGGGTATGTGCAGAGCGGGCCGGAATGTGATATAATAGGCGGCAATCGAAAACAACACTACATCAGAAAACATGAACATGCCGAAATACACTGCATCCATTGCAATACTCGCGGCCGTCGCGACAGCAGTCGCCGGGCCGGTTGCCGTGAAAGGTCCCGACGGAAGGCTTGAATTCGCCGTTGACATAGGCGAAGGCGGCGTCGCCGTGTGGCGGGCGAGCTACGACGGCGAGCCCGTCGTCGACTGGTCGCCGCTTGGCCTCGAGACGGACGATGGCGATTTCACCAAAGGGGTTTCGCGCGGCCCGTGCAGACGCGGAACGTTCCGCGACGAATACAGTCTGGCGACAATAAAAAAGAGCCATGTCAAAGTCGAGATGAACACATTGCAGACCGTCTTGTCCGACGCCGCCGGCCGCAGGCTCGGGCTTGAGGCGCGCGTCGGCGCGAACGACATAGCCTTTCGCTACTCTTTCCCGAAGGGTGAAAAGCCGGTGCGGGTGCTGCGCGAGGCGACGGCGTTCGCCTTCCCCGGGAGCGCGAAAATGTTCGCCACGCCCCAGTCGAAGCCCATGATCGGCTTCGCGAAGACCAAGCCGAGCTATGAGGAGACGTATGTTTACGACGCGCCGGTAGGCACGCGCTCCGGATACGGCGAGGGCTGGACGTTCCCGCTGCTCGCGCACGTCAACCCCGACGGCGGCGCGCACCGCGAACTGTGGGCGCTCGTCTCCGAGACGGGAACGGACGGCAACTACTGCGGCTGCAGGCTCATGGACTATGAAAAAGGGGCGTTTCGCATAGGCTTCCCGATGCCGGGCGAGGCGCGCGGCAATGGCGCCGTCGAGCCGGTGTGCGCTGCGGGATCCGCTACGCCGTGGCGCACGCTCACAGTAGGCGGTCTCGCGGCGGTTGTGGAAACGACTGTCGCGTGGGATGTGGTAAAGCCGCTTGTCGAGCCACCGGCGAAGCCTTACCGCTACGGCAAGGGCTCGTGGAGCTGGATCGTCTGGGACGACGCATCCATGAACCCCGCCGACCAGCGCGCGTTCGTCGATCTGGCCGCGGCGATGAAATGGGATCACATTCTCGTTGACGCCTTCTGGGACAGGTTCGGCGAAAAGGAACTCGATGATTTTCTGGCGTACGCAAAATCCAAAGGCGTCGCCGTATATCTCTGGTACAATTCGAACGGCGACTGGAACGACGCCCCGCAGACGCCGAAGGACCGTTTCAACACGCCGGAATCGACCGAACGCGAGATGGCGTGGCTGGAGGCGAAAGGAATCCGCGGCATAAAGGTCGATTTCTGGGGCGGAGACAAGCAGTTTGTGATAAAGCGCTACTGCGAGCTATTCGAGGCGGCGAACCGCCACGGCATCGAGGTGTTCGTGCACGGCTCG
The DNA here is from genome assembly GCA_946628745.1 of uncultured Verrucomicrobiota bacterium. Taxonomy (GTDB): domain Bacteria; phylum Verrucomicrobiota; class Kiritimatiellia; order RFP12; family UBA1067; genus UBA1067. The sequence continues at coordinate 11,781 of CAMOXA010000029.1, forward strand.
ACCCTGCCGCGCGGCTGGGAGCGCATGTATCCAAACTTCGTCGGCGCCGAGGCGCTTCTCGCGAGCGAAAACCTCAAGTTCTCGCAAGGCGCGATGGACAGCCATTCGCAGTGGGCGTCGTTGCACCCGTTCTGCCGCAACTCCGTCGCGTCGGCGGAATTCGGGCCGGTGTTCCTCAACAAGTTCCTGCGCCGCGACAACAAGAGCGGCTCCAGGCGCGTGACGACCGAAGGCTTCGAGCTCGCCACATCGGTCATCTACCAGAATCCCGTGCAGAACTTCGGCCTCTGCCCGAACAACCTTAACGAGGGCTTCGACAAGGAACTGAAATTCCTGCGCGAGGTGCCGACGGTCTGGGACGAGACGCGCTTCGTAGCGGGATATCCCGGCAAGTACATTGTGCTCGCCCGCCGCAGCGGGAAGAAGTGGTATGTCGCCGGACTGGCGCGCGAGGATGTGAATGTCGATGTAAAGCTCGACTTCTGCGGCGGCGCCGCTTTGAAGAAGACGCTGAAGCGCGACGACGGCTTCGCGCTCGTCTTCTGACGGCTGCCGCCGGACGGTTTCAAAATACATAGCGAGGAAAGACATGCAAATACCCTACAAGACGTATCTGGCCGAAGGCGAAGTGCCTTCGTCGTGGTACAACGTCCGCGCGGACATGAAGAAAAAGCCCGCGCCGCTTCTCAACGCGAAGACGCTCAAGCCCTGCACGGCCAAGGATCTCGCGCCGGTTTTCTGCGACGACCTCGTCGCGCAGGAACTGGACGACACGACGGCGTACTTCCCGATTCCGCAGGAAATACGCGACTTCTACAAGATGTTCCGGCCCTCGCCGCTCGTTCGCGCGTACTTTCTCGAAAAGGCGCTCGGCACGCCGGCGAGGATATACTACAAATTCGAAGGCAACAACACGTCGGGTTCGCACAAGCTGAATTCGGCCGTCGCCCAGGCGTACTATGCGAAGGCGCAGGGCCTCAAGGGCGTGACGACAGAGACCGGCGCGGGACAGTGGGGCACGGCGCTTTCGATGGCGTGCGCGTTCTTCGGCCTCGACTGCCGCGTGTTCATGGTCAAGTGCTCG
>CAMOXA010000030.1 GCA_946628745.1 uncultured Verrucomicrobiota bacterium
GACGCGGCGGCGGTAGCCGCCATGTCCGTCGGGCTCGATGAAATACGGGTCGAAGTAGACGCCCTGGTTCTCGTAGACCATCCAGCGGTCCCAGTCGGCGTCGCGCACCGAGCGCGGTCCGCCGCAGTGCCACTTGCCGACGAACGCAGTGTAGTAGCCGGAGCGTCTCAGCACGCCGCCGACGGTTTCGATCTCGGGGGAGATCGGGACGAACGTCGGCACGCCGTTCTTGTGGCTGTAGCGTCCCGTCAGTATGCTGGCGCGCGACGGGGCGCATATCGGATTCGTGCACATGACGTTCGAGAAGATCATGCCGTCGCGGGCGAGCTCGTCCAGGCGGGGCGTCCTGTTTATGCGGCTGCCGTAGGCCGATATCGCGTGCGCGGCATGGTCGTCGGTCATGATAAAGAGAATGTTGAGGCGCTTCTTTCTGGCTTCGGCGAGCAGTTCGTCGGCCCGGCGCCCGCCGTTTTCGGCGACCCATTCGCCGAGCGCGTGCATGTTCTCGCAACCTGCGAACGCGGCCGCGCCGGCGCAGATTATGAAATCTCTTCTGGATGATGCCATCTTGCGTTTCCTCCCTTGTGTAGTGTCAGGCTTGTATTGTACCGAAAATTCCGCGCGAATGCAACCGTCGAGAACAAGGAGTAGCCGCGGGGCGGGAGATGTGGTATAATATGCGCCATGCAAAAGCCAAAGAAAGAATCCAGGCCGATGACTGTCGCGGAGAAGATACTCGCCGCGCACCTCGTGGAGGGCGATCCCGCCAAAGACCGCGAGCTCGGCATAAAGATAGACCAGACGCTGACGCAGGACGCGACCGGTACCATGGCGTACCTCCAGTTCGAATCGATGGGGGTCGCGCGGGTGAAGACCGACGTGTCGGTGTCGTACGTCGACCACAACACGGTGCAGATCGGCTTCGAGAACGCCGACGACCACGATTTTCTGCAGTCGATCGCCAGGAAATACGGCGTCATATATTCCAAGGCCGGCAACGGCATATGCCACCAGCTGCATCTGGAGCGCTTCGGCAAGCCCGGGACGACCCTGCTGGGCAGCGATTCGCACACGCCGACCGGCGGCGGCATAGGCCAGATCGCGATAGGCGCCGGCGGCATCGACGTGGCGGTCGCGATGGCCGGCGGGGCGTTCCACATACCGACGCCGAAGATTCGCGCGATAGTGCTCAAGGGGCGTCTCGGCAAAGGCGTGAGCGCCAAGGACGTGATACTGAAGGTTCTCTCGCAGTTCGGCACGAAGGGCAACGTCGGCTGGATATTCGAGTATACGGGACCCGGCGTCGCGACGCTCGACGTGCCGTCGCGCGCGACGATAGCGAATATGGGCGCGGAGCTCGGCGTGACAACGAGCGTGTTCCCGTCCGACGCGGTGACGCGGCAGTTCCTCGCCGCGCAGGGGCGCGCGAAGGACTTCACGGAGATTCTGCCGGACCGCGGCGCGAAGTACGACGACACGTTCACGATCGACCTCTCCAGTCTCGAGCCGCTTATGGCGGCGCCGCACAGCCCCGGCAACATCGTCACGGTAAAGTCCATGAAGGGTACGAAGGTCAACCAGATCATGATCGGCTCGTGCACCAACAGCTCCTACCGCGACATCCGCACCGTCGCGCTGTATCTGAAGGGCCGGCACGTGGCGGACGACGTCGAAGTCGGCATAGCGTGCGGCTCGCGCCAGGTCGTCAACATGCTCGCGAAGGACGGGTCGCTGGCGATACTGCATTCGGCCGGCTGCCGCATGCTGGAGAACGCGTGCGGATTCTGCATCGGCGCGCACATGTCGCCGAGGACGGGCGCGGTGTCGCTTAGGACCAACAACCGCAATTTCGAAGGCCGCAGCGGCACGAAGTCCGCCGGGATATACCTCGTCTCGCCCGAGACCGCCGCGGCGTCCGCGCTGACGGGCAGGGTGGAGCTGCCGACGGAGCATCCCGTCGCCAGGGTCCCGAGCCCCCGGAAGTTCCCCGTCGACGACGCGATGTTCCTCTACCGCGCCACGGCCGGCAGGGGCGTGCGCGGGACGGAGATCGTGCGCGGCCCGAACATCGCCCCCGTCCCGAAGGGGGAGCCTCTCGCCGACAGCCTGAAGGCGGCGTGCGCGATAAAGGCCGGCGACAAGATCACTACGGACCACATAATGCCGGCGGGCGCCAGGCTGAAGTACAGGTCGAACATCCCCGAGTACGCGAAATTCGTCTTCGAGCCGTGCGACCCGGGCTTTCACGACAAGTGCCTCGCCAACAAGGCGGCCGGAATCGCGAACGTGATCGTCGCGGGCGAGAGCTACGGACAGGGCTCGAGCCGCGAGCACGCGGCGCTTTGTCCGATGTACCTCGGCGTGAAGGCGGTGGTCGCCAAGAGCATCGAACGCATCCACAGGGCGAACCTAATCAACTTCGGCATCGTGCCCTTCGAATTCGAGAATCCGGAGGACTACGGCAAGATCGAAGCCGGCGACAGATTCGAACTCAAGGGCCTGCGCAAGGCGGTCGAAGGCGACGGCCGGCTCGTCTTCAAGACGCCGAAGGGCGAGATACGCGCGGTCGCGAGGCTTTCCGGCCGCGAGAAGCATATTGTTCTTTGCGGAGGTCTTCTCGCCTCGCTTTAGGGAAAATTTGATATAATACACGCCATGTCAGAAAATATAAGAGTCAGATTCGCCCCGTCACCGACGGGCAAGGTTCACATCGGCAACATACGCGCCGCGATATACAATTGGCTTTTCGCCCGCCATACGGGCGGCAAGTTCCTGCTGAGAGTGGAGGATACCGACCTCGAGCGCTCCACGCCCGAGGCTATCGAGGTCCTGTTCGATTGCATGAAATGGCTCGGGCTCGACTGGGACGAAGAGGTGTTCTACCAGACGAAGAACGTCAAGCGCCACCTCGAGGTCGTCGACCAGCTGCTGAAGAGCGGCCATGCGTACAAGGTCGAGCGCACGTCGCGCGACGGCAAGACCGGCGTGGTGACGATGTTCAAGATGCCGAAGGAAGGCGTCATAGAGTTCGACGACATCGTCAAGGGGCACATGGCCAAGAAGGCCGAGGACATACAAGACTTCGCGATCGTGCGCTCCGACGGGTCGCCGATATTCCACATCGCGAACGTGGTGGACGACATCGATCAGCGCGTGACGCACATCATACGCGGCGACGACCACGTCGAGAACACGTTCAAGCACATCTGCATATTCCGCGCGCTCGGCGCGAGCGTGCCGAAGTACGGCCACCTGTCGATGATCGTCAACCAGCAGGGCAAGCCCTATTCGAAGCGCGACGGCGCGGCGTTCGTCGGCGAATATCGCGAGCAGGGGTATCTGCCCGAGGCGCTGTTCAACTATCTGCTTCTTCTGGGGTGGAACCCCGGCGACGACAGGGAGGTCCTGACGCGCGAAGAGATGGTGAAGCTTTTCGAGCTTGAGAAGGTGCACGTCACGGCCGCGATGTTCGACCCCAAGAAGCTCGCGTGGATGAACGGCGAATACATAAAGAAGATACCTCACGCCGATTTCGTCAAGGAGTTGAAAGCCCGCGCGGGCGCGGTGCAGCGCGACGAGGCGTGGTGGGACTATCTCGCCGACCAGCTGCAGCCGCGCACGAAATTCCTCAACGACATTCCCGCGGCCGTCGCGTGCTTCGTCTCGGACGACTATCCGTTCGACGAAAAGGCCGTCGACAAGCGTCTGCGCAAGCCCGGCGTCAAGGCGCTTCTCAAGGACCTCGTCGAGAGGTTTTCGAAGGCGCCGGAGTGGAACGCGCCGGCGCTCGAGGCTCTCGTCAAGGAGCTCTCGCAAGGCAACGGGATGGGCCCGTGGGTGCACCCGATACGCGTAGCCGTTTCGGGACGCGGCGAAGGGATAGGCCTGTTTGAGATGCTTCAGCTTCTCGGCAGGGAGAAGACGATCGCCAGACTCGAAAGCGCCGCGGAGCGCTTCGCCGGGTGAGCGCCGCCATGAAAACGCTTCTCGTCGGCTACAGGGCCCAGGACCTCTTCGAGAGAGGCCGCCGCGGCAAGACGTCCACCGCAGCCTGGGTCGACGGCGATGTGACGTGCCACACGCTGGACATCTACCACCGCCACGCCATCGAGAAGGCGCACCACGTCAAGGCGGTGTGCTCGGCCCATCTGCCGGAAGGCCCGTGGGACGTCGTGAAGTTCAAGACCGGCCCGAAGCTCATGAGCGGCGAGCTGGCGCTCGACCTTCTGCAGGAGATTCATCTTCTCAAGCCGCGGCGGTTCGAACTAGACTACGAAGGCAGGGAACGTGACAGGAACGACCTGCTCGCGAAGATAAAGGACGACCCCGCGAGAGTGCGCGACTTCAGCGCCAAGTGGAAGGCGAGCGTCCCCGGGATCGCCCCGCTCGAGTTCACGAGCGTGCCCGGTTGCTTCTGCCACAGGCGCCGCGACGAAGGGGGCCTCGCGCTCGCCGAAGTCGTTTCGCGCGAACTGCGCGGCAAGGGTCCGCTGCGCCTGCTCGACATGGGCTGCGGCTGCGGACTCGTCGGCTTCCTGGTTGCCGCGGCGGTTCCGGGCGTGTCGCTCGTCATGGTCGATTCGCACGCGCGCGCCGTGGAGGCCGCGAACATGAACGCGCGCAATTTCGGCGTCGAAGCCGAGGTGATACTCGCCGACGGCGGCACGCCGGCGCGCATGGACGGGACGTTCGACGTCTTCGCCGGCAACCCCCCGTATTATTCCGACTACCGCATAGCGGAGATTTTCCTGGAGACGGCCAGAAGGGCGCTCAAGCCGGGCGGCGTGTGCTACACAGTCGTCAAGAACGAGGCGGGGCTCAAGCCCGTTCAGGACCGCTACTTCCCCTCGACGGAGGTTTTGCACAGGCGCGGGTACGCCGTTTTGAAGTCGGTCCGCGCCGCGTCGGCGGAATAATTCCATTTTTGGCAACACGCCGCGCGTTGGATTTGGTATAATTACTGCGTGAAACAGAAAAACGACCTGAGGCTGACGGCGTATTTCGACGTCGGCGACATACTGCCGCACTGCGGCGAGCTCGAGCGCGACGAAATCGTGCGAAAGCTCGTCACGGACATATACAAATCGGGGCGCGTGCCGCCCAACGGGATCGACGAGACGGTCGCGGCCGTGCTTTCGCGCGAAAGCGAAGGCTCCACCGTGATCATGGACGGACTCGCCGTCCCCCATGCCCGCATCGAAGGCCTCGCCGGACCGCGCATGGCGGTGGCGACGAGCGAGCGCGGCGTCGTGTGGCCGGGCGAGGACTCGCCCGTGCATGTCGTCTTCCTGCTTTTGATACCGCGCGACAAGCCCGCGCTCTATCTGCAGATACTGCGCGCGCTCACATCGGCTCTCAAGGACGACGCGACGCTCCGGGTCGTGGCCTCCATGACGAACGCCGGCGACATACACAGGTTCTTCGAAAGCGGCAAGGCGTACCTGCCGCGGTACATAACCGCGGCGGACATAATGTCGCGCGACTTTCTCACCCTCAAGGACACCGACACGCTGCAGACTTGCGTCGACACGTTCATACGCCACCAGGTCGGCGAAGTCGCCGTTCTCGACCGCGACGGAGATTTGAAGGGCGTCGTGCGCGCCGGCGAACTGCTGCGCGTCTGCCTGCCGGAATATCTGCTGTGGATGAACGACCTGACGCCTATAGCCAACTTCGAGCCTTTCGCCCAGGTGCTGGAGAACGAGCGCCGCACGTGGCTCAGCGAAATACTCGTCAAGGATTTCCCGGTCGCCGAGCCCGACACGCCCGCCGTGCAGGTCGCCGGCGAGATGACGCGCTACAAGAGCTCCAAATGCTACGTGCGCGAAGGCGGCAAGCTGGTGGGCATCGTCCGCCTGCCGAAGTTCCTCAACAAGATATTCAGAGAGTAGTCCGATGAAATTCAATCCAAAACTTCTGTTCCTCGCCTTGATCGTGGCCGGAGTGTCGCTCGGCGGACGCGCGGCGGGCCTGGCGGAAAACTTCACCCAGACGACCACGCTCGCGGTGTTCGCGGGCGTGATCGCGACGACGCTGTTCTTCTGGGAGCGCCGCGTCGCCGCTGCGTTCATCGGCGTGAGCATACTCGTCGCGACGCACGCGATGACGCTGCACACGATTCTGAAGGCCACCGAACTGGACATCATTTTCTTCCTGGTGGGGATGATGATCGTAGTGGGCGTGCTGAAGGATCTCGGCTTCCTGACGTGGGTCATACAGTCCATCATCAACCGGCGCAACATGACAGGCGCGTCGTTCACGGCCATACTCTGCGTGCTGTCTGCCGTGCTCGCCTCGGTCGTGGACGAAGTGTCGTCGATCGTCGTCGTCCTCGCGCTCGTCTTCCAGGTGTGCGACACGCTGAAGCTGCGGCCGCACCCGTTCGTGCTCATAGCGGTCATGGCGACAAACATCGGCTCGTCGGCGACGATGCTCGGCAACCCCGTCGGCATATTCATAGGCAACAAGGCGGGCCTCACGTTCTCGCAGTTCCTCGTCGGGGCGACCCCGGTCGCTGCGGTCTCGCTTATGGTCACGCTCGCGCTCGCGATAGTGTGGTTCCGCAAGGACATCCGCTCAATGACGCTTGCCATGGCGCGGCACAGGCGCATGGGGCTCGGCCCGGTTCTGCAGATACCGTACAAGACCGGCCTTTGCATCCTGCTCGTCACCGTGTCGGTGATAGCCTTCCACCACCAGATAGAGCACATGCTGGCGCTGGGCGGCGAGGAGAACAAGAACGCATTCCTGATAATGACGCCGCTCATCATGGCCGGCGTGCTGATGATATGGCGTCCGCACCGGGCGCGCCACTACGTTGAAAAGGACGTGGAGTGGTGGACGCTCCTGTTCTTCATGCTGCTTTTCGCGATAGCCGGTTCGCTGAACGAGCAGGGCATAACGAGGAATCTCGCCAACAGCCTCACGAGCCACGTCACCGGCGGGCCGACGGGGATGATACCGTTCGTCCTTGTCATAGCCTCGCTCGGGTCGGCGTTCGTCGACAACATTGTGTTCGTCGCGGCCTTCACGCCTGTCATACAGTCGCTCGTCGAGCGCGCGGGCGAGTATTCGGTGCTGTGGTGGGCGCTCTTGTTCGGCGCTTGTTTCGGGGGCAACATCACAGTGGTCGGCTCCACTGCGAACATAGTCGCGTCGGGGCTTCTCGAGAAGCACGGGCACCATCCGGTGCGCTTCGGCACCTGGATACGCCTCGGTGCCATAGTGGGCGGAACGACCGCGCTTGTCGCGTGGGCGATGCTCGTCCTGCTGCCGACGCCGCGGCCCGCTGCGGCCGGCGGGCCCGGGACCGGCGCGGAAACCGTCGCGCCGGCCGGCGCCGACATGCCATCTCTCAACGAATAGCGGCTGGAGACCCTCTATGAAACACCGAGAATACGTTTTCGCCGTCAGAAGCTACGAATGCGGCGCCGGCGGCTTCGCGACGATGCCGTCGATATGCAACTATCTGCAGGAGGCCGCGAGCCTGCACGCCGAAGAGCTCGGCTTCTCGAAATCGGACTTCGACGCCGCCGGCGGCAACATATCGTGGGTGCTGACGCGCCTCGTCGTCAAGATGACGCGCTATCCGAAGTGGGATGAGAAGGTTGTCGTCGAGACATTCCCGCGCGGCGGGCGGCGCATAGTCGCTTGCAGGGATTTCATCGTCAAGGACGCCTCTGGCGCGGCGATCGGGCTCGCGACGAGCGAGTGGATGATCATCGATCTCGCGACGCGTAAAGTCGTGCCGATCCCTGAAGCGGTCCTGTCGCTCGTGGGCGATTCGCCCGAAAGCGTCCTCGGCCCCGAGCCGTTCACGGCGCGGCTGCGCTATCCGGAGGGCGGCGGCGAAGAGGCCGCTTTGCGATTCCGCGCGCAGTATTCGCATATCGACCTGAACGGGCACGTCAACAACGTGCATTACATCGAGTGGCTCCTGGAACCGCTCGGCGGGAAGAGCCCGCACGAGCTCGAGGCCGTCTTCAGGAGCGAGACGCTCGCCGGCGACGAGGTGTTCGTGGCGGCGGCGCCCGGCGGGGCGCCCGGCGAAACGTACCACAGGGTTTTCGCGGCGGACGGCAAGGATCACGCTCTGGCGAGGACCAGGTGAAAAACGCGACGGTCATACTCGCCGCGGGCGACTTCCCGCGAAAAGGCGGGAGCGCGCGCCGGATTCTCGAAAACGCCGCTCGCGTCGTCTGCTGCGACGGCGCGGCGGACGCGTACCGCCGCATCATGCACCGCGAACCGGACGCCGTCGTCGGCGACTGCGACTCGCTGCGCGGCAGGTTCGCGAATGTCGTGCGCATTGCCGAGCAGGAGACCAACGACCTCGCCAAGGCCGCCCGGCACTGCCTTCGCATGGGCTGGAGTTCGCCGGTCGTCCTGGGCGCTACCGGCAAGCGCGAGGACCACACCCTCGGCAACATATTCCGCGCGATCGACCTCGGCCTCGCCGTCGTTACGGACCGCGGACGCTTCGTGCCGGTAGAGGGTCGCGCGACGCTGGCGGCGCGCAAAGGCGCGGCGGTGTCGGTCTTCGCGCCGGATCCCGCGACGCGCATGACGTCGAAGGGGCTGCAGTGGCCGCTGGACGGCGTCGAATTCTCCAATCTGTACTGTGCGACCCTGAACCGCGCGACTTCGTCGCGAGTGGTGCTGTCTTCCACGCGCAGGGTCGGCGTGTTCATTGAAGAGGACGGGGACGCCGCGCCATGAAGATCGTGCTGGCAAGCGGGAGCCCCCGCCGGGCGAAGATACTCGAACGCCTCGGCGTGGAATTCGACATCGTCAAGACCGGCGCGCCGGAGGCGGCCTATCCGGGCGACCCGGAAAGAACCGTGCGCGAAAACGCGCTCGCGAAAGGCGCCGCGGCCGCCGCACGGCGGGTGCTCTCTGCCGACACGATAGTCTGGCTCGACGGCAGGATATTCGGCAAGCCGCGCGACCCCGCCGAGGCGAAGGGGTTTTTGCGGACGCTTTCGGGCCGCACCCATTCGGTCTTTACGGCAGTGGCCTTCGACGGAGAGGCGAAGGTCGTCAGAAGCGACGTGACGTTCAAAAACCTCACCGATGCGGAAATCGACTCGTATGTCGAGAAGGTGCGTCCGCTCGACAGGGCCGGCGCCTACGACATAGACGAGTGCGGCGAGGCGCTGGTCGCGGGCTACACGGGCGGCTACGAGAATATAATGGGGCTGCCGGTCGCGCCGCTTTGCGACTGGGGCGTCGTGGAGAGGCCGGTCGGGTTTTTCGATTCCGGCGTGGGCGGCACGTGCATACTGGACGCATTCCGCCGGCTCTGCCCCGCGGAACCGACGGTGTACATCGCGGACTCCGCCAACTGTCCGTATGGGAACAGGCCGGCGGACGAAATAACCGCGCTGTCGGTCGCGAACGTCGAAAGGCTCCTCGCCTACGGCGCGAAAATGATCGTGGTGGCCTGCAACACGGCGACCGCCGCGGCGATAGACCATCTTCGCGCGAAGTATCCGTCAATACCGTTCGTGGGCCTGGAGCCTGCCGTAAAGCCGGCCGCGCTGCGGTCGAAAAGCGGCGTCGTGGGCGTGCTCGCGACGGCGGGTACTTTCGGCGGCAGGCTTTACAGGGAAACGAAGGCGAAATTCGCGCGCGACGTGACGGTCGTCGCGACGGTGGCGGACGAATTCGTCGGGCTGGTGGAGCGCGGCGAGACGTCCGGGCCTCGCGCAGAAAGGGCGGTGCGCGCGAAAATCGAGCCGCTTCTCGCGGCCGGATGCGACAAGCTGGTGCTGGGCTGCACGCACTTTCCCCATCTTCGAACGCTCATAGAGCGCATAGCCGGCGGGCGGGCGGAGGTGATAGACCCTTCCGGCGCGGTGGCGCGGCAGGCGCGCCGGCTTCTCGCAGAGCGCGGCATCGCGTCCGCCGGCGGGCGGGCGTACCGCGTCATGGTGTCCGGCGGCCGGTTGTACCGGCCGGAAGGCTGAACGCCGCGTGTGCGCCGGGCTTGCCAGTGCGGCGGGTTATTTGGTATAATCGTGTTCGTGCGGCCCATCGGGGCGCCGGGAGGAATAGCGATGAAAGACGTACAGGAGATTGTGGAGCTTGCGAGCGCATATTACGGCAGCGCCGTTTTGTTCGCCGCGCTGGACTGCGGCGTGTTCGCGGCGGTGGAATCGGGCACGTTCGACGTGTCGGGCAGAGGGATGCGGCTTTTGGCGGACGCGTGCGTTGCCGAAGGGCTTCTCGAAAAGCGCGGCGGCGAGTACTTCAACACGCCGGCCGGCCGCGCGGCGCTCGTCCCCGGCGGCGCGGCGGATCTCACGAAGGCCATCTGCTACAACCGCGACGTCTACCCCGCGTGGGGACGCCTCGCCGAGTTCGCGAAAACCGGCCGCCCGGTCGAGCGCCCGGAACTGCATCTCGGCGAGGATGCCGCCCGGACGAAGTCGTTCGCCGCGGCGATGTTCGGCCGCGCCATGGGCATAGGCCGCGGCGTCGTGCCGATGCTCGGCCCGCTCGAAGGACGCCTCCTCGATCTCGCGGGAGGGCCGGGCGCGTACGCCATACTCATGTGCCGCGCGAATCCCTCCCTGTCCGTCGTGACCGTCGACCTCGCGCCGATCAGCGCCGAGGCCGGGGGCTATGTCGCCGGGGCCGGACTCTCCGGTCGCATTGAATGCCGCGCGGGCGACTACCACAAAGACGAATACGAGAAGGGCGCCTACGACGCGGTCACGATCTTCGGCGCGCTGCACCAGGAGTCGCCGGCGGCGATAGCGGACATACTGCGCCGCGCCGCCGACGCCCTGAGGCCCGGCGGCAAGATGTACGTCCTCGACATGATGACGGACGCGACCCGCACCGCGCCGGCGTTTTCCGCGCTGTTCGCCCTCAACATGGCGCTTACGACCGAGAACGGATGGGTGTTCTCGGACGACGAACTCAAGGGTTGGATGCGCGAGGCCGGTCTCGTTCCCGGCGACACGGCGCGCGTCCCGCCGCCGATGCCCCACTGGCTTGTCACAGCCGTGAAACCATGCTGATGCAAAACGACACCGATGGAGCCGCCGCCGCGCCGGGCGCGTCGCGCATAGAACGCTTCGGATGGCGCGCGCCGGTCGAGCCCGGCATAGGCCGCGTCGTCAGCGCCCACGGCGACTACTACCATCTCGTCTGCAACGAGGCGGCCGGCGAGATTCTCGCGCGCAAGAAGAAAAGCGCTTTCGCCAAGCGCGTCGAAAGCGTGGCCGAGAGGGGGGCGGTGCGAAAAGTGAGCCGCGGCGAAATAGGCGCGGAGACGCTGACGCCCGTCACCGGCGATTTCGTCCGCTTCAGATACAACGCCCATGGCGAGTCGATGATAACCGCGATACTGCCGCGCTTCTCCCATTTCGAGAGAAAGGATCCGACCGCCCGCCGCAAGTCCCAGACTCTCGCCGTCAATTTCGACACGCTTTTCGTGATGATGTCGCTTAACGGGAATTTCTCCACGGCGCGCATAGACAGGTATCTGACGCTCGCCGGGGACATGGGCGGCGGCGAGGCCGTCGTCGTCCTTACCAAGATGGATCTCTGGCAGGATGGCGACGGGGAATTCGTCGACGAACTGGTCGAGACGATCGCGGGGCGCGCGAAGCTGCTCAAGATATCAGCCCTCACCGGGGAGGGCATGGACGAAGTCGCCCGGTACGCGAGACCCGGCCGAACCCTCGCTTTCGTCGGCAGCTCCGGAGTGGGCAAGTCGACTCTTCTCAACGTCCTCGCCGGCGAGGAGTGGGCCGCCACGTGCGAGATACAGGAGTGGAGCGGCAAAGGCCGCCACACGACGACGAGCCGCGAGCTCGCGATGCTGCCCTCGGGCGCGATGGTCATCGACACTCCCGGAATCCGCGAAATCGGCATGGTGGGCGAGACGGACGCCATCCGCGCGAAGGGCGAGTCGACCCACAGGTGGAGGAAGTAGAAGATGTTCAAGACCATATTCACATTCGTGCCGTTCGCCCTGCTGCCCGGTATCCTGATCCTCTTTCTCGCGCCGGCCGGCGTCAAAACGCGGGGCAAGGCCGTATGGGCCATGGCGCTGCTGCTTTGCGCGGCGAAGTTCATGTGCTTCGAGGCGTTCGGCGGCGACGCCTTCGCGCCGGAACTGCCGGACAAAGTCATATGGGCGTGGAACTTCGCGTATTCGGGCATGTGCATTCTCTTCGGCCTCTCCCTCGCCTGCCTGCCCGCCAGGTTCGTCGTCCGGCGGCTTCTCGCGCTCCGCGGCGGGCGGCTGCTGTGGCTCGTGGGGCTGCCGGCGATCGCCTGGGGCGCGGCGGCCGTCGGCGAATGGAACGGCCTGCGAGCGCCCGAGCTCGTCGAAATCGAGCTCTCCTTCGAGAATCTGCCCGAGTCGCTCGACGGCTACCGCATCGTCCAGCTCGCCGACATGCACGCGAGCGCGTCCGCCGCGCGTTGGCGCACCGAGGCCGTCGTCGAGCGCGCCAACTCCGCGAACGCCGACTTGATATGCCTGACGGGCGACTACGCGGACGGAATGCCCGGCCGCCAGGCGCGCAACGCCGAGCCGCTCAAGAACCTTCGCGCGAAAGACGGCGTGCTGGCCGTAAGCGGAAACCACGAGTACTACTACAACTGGTACGGCTGGCGCGCGCTCTACCGCAAATGGGGAATCGAATTCCTCGAGAACCGCTGCGCGTTCCCCCGCGAGGGACTGGCCGTGGCGGGCGTACCCGATTGCGCCGGCGAGCGTATCTG
>CAMOXA010000031.1 GCA_946628745.1 uncultured Verrucomicrobiota bacterium
TTTTCTCAACGGCCTCACGGTCGACGAGGCGCGCCCGGCGATGATCAAATGGCTCGAAGAAAAAGGGGTCGGCAAGGCCAAGACACAGTACAAGCTGAGAGACTGGCTGTTCTCGCGCCAGCGCTACTGGGGCGAGCCGTTCCCGGTAATCCATTGGGAGGACGGCACCCAGAGCCTCGTGCCCGAGGAGGATTTGCCGCTAACCCTGCCTGAACTGGTGGACTACAAGCCGACAGGCACCGGCGAGCCGCCGCTCGCTAAGGCCTCCGCGTGGGTCAACGTCACCGACGCCGCAACGGGCCGCAAGGGTGTTCGCGAGACGAACACCATGCCTCAATGGGCCGGCAGCTGCTGGTACTATCTGAGATACATAGACCCCGCGAACGACAAGTGTTTCGCAGATCCGGAACTGCTCAAGAAGTGGCTGCCGGTGGATCTATACGTCGGCGGGGCAGAGCACGCCGTGCTGCATCTGCTCTACGCGCGCTTCTGGCACAAGGTTCTGTTCGACCTCGGTTTCGTGCCGACAAGCGAGCCTTTCCAGAAGCTCGTCAACCAGGGCATGATACTGGGCATGGCCTACAAGACAAAACGCGGCGTTCTTGTGCCGATGGATAAAATAGAGTGGCGCGACGGCAAGCCGTGGGGCGCTGAAGAAGGCGGCGAGCCGGAGGAATTGACGGAGTTCCCGGCGAAGATGTCCAAGTCGCTCAAGAACGTCGTCAATCCCGACGATGTCATACGCGACTACGGCGCCGACTCGCTGCGCCTGTACGAGATGTTCATGGGCCCGCTCCAGGCCGTCAAGCCCTGGTCGACTAAGGGCGTCGAGGGTGTATACCGCTTCCTCAAACGCGCGAACCGCCTCGTCACCGAGACCGCGGCGGCCGACCGCCCGGCGACGAAGGCCGAGGCCAAGAGCCTCGCGGCTATGGTTAAAAAGGTCGGCGACGACCTCGAGACGATGAACTTCAACACGGCGATTTCGGCGATGATGGTGTTCGTCAACGAAGCGGAGGACTTCGCGAGGAGCGGTTCTCTGCCGCGCGAGCACCTGGAGAAGTTCGTCCTCTGCCTCGCGCCGTTCGCGCCGCATCTCGGCGAAGAACTCTGGCAGACCCTCGGACACTCCAAGTCTCTCGCCTACGAGCCGTGGCCGGCGTACGACCCGGCCGCGCTCGTCGAGGACGAGATCGAGATTCCCGTCCAGGTCATGGGCAAGTTGCGCGGGCGCGTCAAAGTGCCGGTCGCGGCCACGCCGGCCGAAATGGAGTCCGCCGCGAAAGCCAACGCCGACGTCGCGAAGTTTCTCGAAGGCAAGACGATCCTCAAGGTCGTCGCCGTTCCGAAGCGCATGGTCAATTTTGTAGTCAGGTGAAAACAGGCCCCGCCGGGACCGCAACAAAAAGGAGCAACAACATGAAGAAACTACTCGTAGCAGCGGCCGTTGCCGCGTCAACAATTCTTTTCACCGGCTGCGGCGGAAAGCCCAAAGTGCCGGCCAATACGGTCGCCGCCGGGTATGTCGACCTCGGCAAGGCGCTATGGAATGTCTCGGACGTCGTCGAACTCGTCATCGGCGAGCTCCCCAAGGAGCAGCGCAAGAGCGCCGAGGAGGAATTCGAGAAGTTCATCAAGGAGCACAAGCCCGACTTTAAGGCCGTCGATCTGGACTGGGCCTGCATCACGCTCGAAGTGTACAAGGACTCTCCCGCCTGCGCCGTAGTCGTCAAGTGTGACACGAAGGAGAAGATACCCAGCCTCGGATGTTCAATCGAGGATGTCGCCGCGGGGGCGCTCAAGAAAATCGATACGCGCAACGGCTGCGACATCTATGCATACGTCGAGACCGGCTACGGCAATCCGTTCCGGAACTACGCCGGCGGATACAACGGCGCATGCATCGCCTTCGTCGACGGCAAGTACATGATTTGCACCGGGGTGAAAGGATTCGTTGACGATGACGACAAGGCGTTCATCGGACGCATGATCGACCTGTACAAGGACGGCAAGGGCGACGAGTCGGACGACTTCGACGATTTGACCGACATCGGCGGCGATACGATCGCGCGTTTCCAGACGGCCGAAGTCGAGACGGTCGTTGACATCCTCGATGCCAGGGCCAAAATCGAGAAGTTCGCCGAGGACGTCGGCGACGAAGATCTCATCGACATGTTCATGGATGTCGAGAACATCACGCTCGATGTCAATCTAAGCGACGATGTGCTCGGCGGCGAACTGACTGTCGCCGCCGGCTCGCGCGAACTCGCGAAGGTGGTCGAGAGCGCCTTCAATGTCGCCAAGTTCGCGACCAGGGTGTACTCCAGCATAGGAGTCGTCGCATTGGGCGACTCGATCGAGAGCGTTATCGGCAAGATCGGCGGCACAAGCGGGAAGGTAAAGCCCCTGTTCATGAATATTGGCGGACAGATCCGCGACGCCGTTGAGGTCGATCGCAGTGGTTCGACGGCGACGCTTACCGTCGAGTTCGACACCGAGGATCTCGTCGAGACAATCGTCGAGGCGGCGTTCGAAGAGAAGTGACCGCACCTGAGACAGGAGGCATGATGGGCAAGGTAGCGACATTGCTGCTGGCCGCCGCGGCGTCTGCCGCGGCGGTTGCGTCGGCCGCAGGCGATTCGTTTTGGCCCGCGGCCGCGCCGACAAACGAAGTGCGCGTGGCAGTGCGCGTTCTCCGCAACAACATGCCGATCGTAGAAGGAACTCTCGACGGCAGGCCTTGCACGCTCCTCTTCGATACCGGCGCGACGCATACGACTTTCGACCTGGGGTTTGTCAAGCGCGAATTTCCGGACGCCAAGCTGGAGCATGTACTGCTGGCGGGCGCGACCAATGTCGAGAAACAGCCGCAGCTGTTCAAGGCTGGGTCTCTTAAAATAGGAGAAGCGGAATTCGCCGGATTCTCCGCGATGGCGCTTGACATATCGCATCTTGCAGGCGGCGTCGGCGTCAGAATCGACGGCATTGCCGGCATGAACGTAATAGGACGGGTGCGCACGCTCGTCTCGCTCGGCGGGAAAGAGATTTTCTTCGCGCCTTCAGCCAGAAGACTCGACGGCTTCACCGTCGCGGCGAAGCGCCGCAGCGAAGATCCTTTTACCATCGCTTTCAGGGCGCGGTACAAAGATCGTCCCGTCGACATCATCGTCGATTCCGCCGCGTCGTTTACATTTCTGGACGAGGCGCTCGGCTGGCCTACGGAAGGGGACGCGGCGGGATTATCGGCGGTCAATGTCAACGGCGGCGCATCCATCGCCCCCAAGCGCGGCGCGCCGGGCCAGATTTCCGCCGGCATACCTCTCGCGGTCAGTCCGCTTGTGGTCGCCGGATCCATGAACTGCATCGGCAGCGATGTGCTGCAGCGCTATGACATGGTTGTCGAGCCAGGGCGCGTGGCGTTTCGCCGCCATGCAGGCGAAGGTGAGTGAATGGAAGATAATCGCATATGACAGTCAAGTTTTTGAAAGTAAAGGGCACCTGGCGCGAAGTCGCCGACGCCGCCCGCACCACGATCAGGCTCGACGAGGGCACTAAAGAGCCCAGCTCGAAGTGGAAGAAGCGCATACTTCTGGCGGAACACTCGCCTGTGCGCAAGCTTTGCTTCAACTGGAAGTGGATCGATCTGCCGTACTGGGTGTCGGTGCATTTCGTCCGCCACAAATACGGCATCGAGCATTTCGTCTCGACCCAGCGCACCGACCGCACCGGCGAGGACCGCACCGTCAAGCCCCAGGATGCGCCCGTCGTGCACGAGTGCTTCGCGAACGCCCAGGCGGTAATGTTCATCTCGCGCCGCCGTCTGTGCGGACAGGCCAGCGCCGAGACGCGCGCGGCTTGGCAGGCCGTCGTCGACGCGGTGCGCGAGAAGGAGCCCGAGGTCGCCGCGTGCTGCGTGCCGGAATGCGTCTACCGCGGCTTCTGCCCCGAATTCAAGCCTTGCGGCTACTGCGGCAGCCCCGCCTACCAGAAGGCCCTCGCCAAATATAGAGAGGTCAAGTAGTTGCATTCCAAGGCCAAAATGTAGTATACTATACAACTTCACTGGAGAAAACAGCTAATGAACAGCGAACTTCTTAAGAAAGCACACGAAAAAATATCGTCCACGCCCGTGCTCATCAACTTGATTTCGAAGCGCGAGCGCGAACTCATCAACGGAGCCAAGCCTCTCGTCAAGCCGCAGTCGCTCGACGAGGACAAATGCGACATCGCCTTGAGGGAAGTCGCCGAAGGCAAACTGATCGCCGAAATCGATTTCGACTCGATCGCCAAGGCCGAGGACGCCAAGACGAAGTGGAACCAGAAGCGCGTCAACGTCAATTCGCTCTTCGCGGACTGACCGGCGGACCGTGGCCGACGGCAAGTTCAATCCCGTTTTCGCAGAAAACCGCAAGGCGCGGCATGATTATGCCGTGCTTGAGACGGTGGAGTGCGGCATTCAGCTCAAAGGCACCGAAGTCAAGTCCGTCAGGCACGGCGAGGTGTCGCTCTCGGGTTCTTACGCGGCAGTGCTCAACGGCGAATTGTGGCTCGTCGGCGCGGATATCGCGGCGTACAAATTCGGCAACAGGTTCAACCACGAGCCCAAGTCGATGCGCAAGCTTCTCGTGCACGCGAAAGAGGTGCGCGAGATGCGGCTCAAGACCGAGGCGAAGGGGCTGACGCTGATTCCGCTCAAGGTCTATCTGAAGGGCGGCCGCGTAAAGGTCGCCGTCGGGGTGTGCCGCGGCAAGGCCCTGCACGACAAGCGCGAAACGCTGAAGAAAAAGGCTTTGCGGCGAGACCTTGAAAGAGCCGTCTGATTTTTGGTATAATACACGGACATTTCCAAACTAGCTAAGGAGAAAAAACAACATGTCGATGATGAAAGGTTTTTCTAACGCATTCCGCATCCCGGAGCTGCGCAAGAAAATATTGGTAACGCTCGGCCTCGTATTCGTGTGCCGTCTCATAGCCCAGATACCGACGCCCGGCGTCGACTGGACTGCGCTCGCGGAGGTTGTCAGGCAGGCGGCGAGCAACAATATGTTCAGCTGGTTCGATACGTTCACGGGCGGCGCGCTCGGGCAGTGCTCGGTCGGCTTCCTCTCGATCTGGCCCTACATCTCGGCGCAGATCGTCATCCAGCTGCTTTCGTCCATCGTCCCGTCTCTTGAGAAGCTCAAGAAGGAAGGCGAGAACGGCCGCCAGCAGCTCGCGCAGATCACGCGCTATCTGACGATCGTCCTCTGCGTCGTGCAGGCGTGGGGCATCGCGACCGCGCTCTCGCACCCGGCGGCGCTCGGGCTGTCGCTCCCGGCGGGCAAGTCGATCGTGGTCAATCCGGGCCTCGGCTTCAACCTGATGACGGTCATCGGCATGACGACGGCCTCGCTCTTCGTGATGTGGATCGCTGATCAGATCACGACGTTCGGCATCGGCAACGGCGCGTCGCTGATCATCATGATCAACATCACCTCGCGCTTCCCGCACGCGCTTCTCGACGCCTACCGCCGCTATTTCGTCGACAAGCTCGCGAACTACACCGGGCTCGGAATCCTGATTCTCTTCTTCCTGCTCGTGGTGATGTTCACCGTGATGCTCGTGCAGGGCGTGAGGAAGGTGACGATACACTCCACCCGCCGTTCGATTGGCGGCGGCAACACGTTCGGCATGCGCCAGACGTTCATGCCGCTCAAGGTCAACTACACGGGCGTAATGCCGATCATCTTCGCGCAGCCGATCATCCAGATTGCCGGCTGGGCGCTCAAGCTCGTCGGCCGCGGCGAGGGCAGGATTCACGACTTCGCGCAGCTGCTCGCCAGCGAGACGAGCTGGCTGCACATATCGGTCTACTCGGCTCTCATCGTCTTCTTCACGTTCTTCTGGGTAGCGACGCAGTTCAACGCCGTCGACATCTCCGACAACCTGAAGAAGGACGGCAGCTACATCCCGGGCATCCGCCCCGGTCTCGCCACGGCTGAGTATCTCGACGACGTCATGACGAAGATCACTCTCATCGGCGCGCTCGGCCTTCTCGCGCTCGCCATCATCCCGTCGCTCATCTACGGCTGGTCGACGCCGCCGATCCCGTGGTCGATAGCGAGCTTCTTCGGCGGCACGTCGCTGCTCATCGTCGTCGGCGTCGCCTTGGACACTTTGCGTATCATGGAGAGCCATCTTCTCGTGCGCAAGTACGACGGCTTCCTCAGCCACGGTTCGCTCCGCGGCAGGAACGGCGTATGATCGACCGGCAAACACCTAACGCCACCAACTTCGGAAATAGGAAGGAAACAATGAATACCAATCGTCGCGAGTTCTTGAAGGGTACGGCTTGGATGGGCTTTACAGCCGCCATGGCCGGAAGCGCCTCCGCAGTCGCCGCCACGAAACTGTGCGGTGCGGGGGCGATGACAACATATGCCGACAAGCCCATTAAAAAGGTTCGCGTCGGTGTCGCCGGTCTCGGCATGCGCGGACCGGGCGCGGTCCACCGCCTCGCCGCCATCCCCGGTGTCGAGGTCGCGGCGCTTTGCGACCTGTTCCAGGAGCGCGTCGACGCCCAGCAGAATTTCCTCGCCCAGAACGGCAAGCCCGCCGCGCGCAGCTATGTCGGCCCCGAGGCCTACAAGGCGATGTGCGAGAGCGATCTCGATCTCGTCTATATCGTGACGCCCTGGGCCATGCACACTCCGATTGCCCTCTACGCCATGGAGCACGGCAAGCACGCCGCGATCGAAGTCCCCGCCGCGATGACGCTCGAACAGTGCTGGGCGCTCGTCGAAACGTCGGAGCGCACCGGCCGCCACTGCATGCAGCTCGAGAACTGCTGCTACGGCGAAGTGGAGATGTTCACGCTCAATATCGCCCGCCAGGGCCGCCTCGGCGAGCTCGTGCATGGCGAGGGCGCGTACATCCACGATCTCAGGGAACTCAACTATCTCGATCCTGCCAAGGGCGGCTACCAGGACTACTGGCGCCTCAGGTGGAACACCGAACACTTCGGCAACCCGTACCCGACCCACGGCCTACTGCCGATCATGCAGGCAATGGGCGTCAACCGCGGCGATTGCTTCGACTACCTCACCTGCGTGTCGACGAACCAGATCGGCATGGACGCCTACGCCAAGATCAAGTTCGGCGAAGACAGCTGGCAGGCCAAGCTGCACCCGAAGTGCGGCGACATGTCCACGACCGTCATGCACACCGTCAAGGGCCGCACGATTATGGTCCAGCACGATGTAACGAGCGCCAGACCCTACAGCCGCATCAACCTCCTTTCCGGCACGATGGGCTGCCTGAACGACTATCCCTTCCGCATCGCCCTCGCCGAAAAACCCGGCGACGGCGCCCACGGCTGGCTGGACCAGCAGAAGGCGGGAGAGGTCTTCGCGCAGTATCGCCACCCGCTCTGGAAGGTCGCCGGCGAACTCGCCAAGAAGATGGGCGGACACGGCGGCATGGACTTCTTGATGGATTTGAGGCTGTGCTACTGCCTGCAGAACGGACTGCCTCTCGACATGGACGTCTACGATCTCGCGGCATCCTGCGCCGTTTGCGAGCTTTCGGAGCGTTCCGCGCTCAACCGCGGCAACTCGGTGGACGTCCCCGACTTCACGCGCGGCGGCTGGAAGACCGCCAAGCCGCTCGGCATCGAGACGGTCGATCTCGACAAGCTCGGGCTCACGGACGTAAAGGCAGACGACGCTCAGTTGAATGTCTGACAGAATAGCGAAGGTTCTTTCGCACGATTGCGGCGCGTTCTGGCAGTTCGTCAAATATGGCGTGATAGGCGTCATGTCGACGATGGTCCAGACCGCCGTTTTCTATCTGCTTGCGGCGACGGTTTTAAAATGCCTTGCCGCCGGCGATTGGGCGGTCAGGTTCGCCGGGCTCCCGTTCGTGGACATTGGGCAATCGGCTCGCGCGCTGCGCTTTGCGGCGGCTACCGGCCTCGGCTTCGTGGTTTCAAATGTTTTCTGCTGGCTGATGAATAGATGGTTCGTTTTCAGGGCCGGCAAGTTCGGCTGGTTTCGCGAGCTGGCGTATTTCATGTCCGTTTCAGGTCTCGCCATGGCGATCGCCACGGGATTGGGCTATGTGCTTATACATCGCACCGGTCTTATGACGACTGTGGCGGTGGGCGTCGAAATAATCGTTTCCTTTGTTTTCAACTATTTCATGCGCCGCTTCGTAATCTTCAAGGGCTGACGCCGGTCGCGCCCTGGTTCACGTCGGTTTCGCTGCATCCCCGCCGCTTTGTGCCGTTTCGCGTGACGAGTTCATTGGGCGTTCTTCTCTTTCGCTGTGTGCTTCCGGCTCATTGCGCGGTTTGCCGCGGTGGCGAAGGCGTCGACCAGATGGGCGAACGTGAGCGGTTTGAGGATGATGCCGGTGAACAGCTCGGATCTGTTGTCTTTGTGAAACTCCATGTCGGCGGTCACCGCGTAGGCCGGCAGCCGGCTGAAACGTCCGTCTGCGCGGATTTTTTCAATCAGCTCCAGCCCGTTCATGTTCGGCATCCAGAAGTCGGAAAAGACGAAATCGTACGGGTTGCCGTTTTTCGCGGCCGACACGAGGGCTTCAAAAGCCTCCTCTCCGTCGCCGGCATGGTCTACCGCGACAATGCCGGCTTTTTTGAGATGTGACGTCAGAACCGCGCGGTTGACGGGCGAATCGTCCACGACAAGAATGTGCTTCGGCAGATTCTCCGGCAGTATCCGCACGGGCTTCGCCGCGGTGGCCGGGGCGGCAGCCGCGGCGTCAGGCGCCACTCCGGGAATGTGCGCCCTGAATGTCGAGCCTTTGCCGAGTTCGCTGGCTGCAGTCAACTCGCCGCCCATGATTTCCACAAGCCGTCTGCATATGGATAGCCCGAGCCCCGTGCCGATTACTCTGTCTGCCGTGTGGCTCGCGTCCTGGACCTGCACGAAAGGTTCGAGAATGTGTCCGAGCATGTCCGGGGGTATTCCGCATCCGGTATCCGACACCGAGATGTCGAGTGTCTCTCCTTCGTAGGATGCGGCGACCGTCACCGAGCCGCGGTCGGTGAACTTGACCGCGTTGCCGATGAGATTGAAAAGAACCTGTCGGATGCGGTGTCCGTCCAGAAGGACGGGCGGTACGTCCGCCGTCCGGTTGACGAGCTCGATGCCTTTCGTCGCCGCCGCGAGCCTGAACGACGCCAGTACGTCGTCCGTCAGTGTGTCCAGCCGCAGAGGGGCCGGCTGCAGCGTCAGCTTGCCGGCGTCCATCTTCGCGAGGTCGAGAACGTCGTTGACTAGCTGCAGAAGCGTCGTGCCGCTCGCGCGTATCGACTTAAGCGCCTCGTCTCTTTCATCCTTCGTCTTTACGCCGTCCTGCAGCAGTTCGGAATATCCGATAATCGCATTGAGCGGCGTGCGGATGTCGTGGCTCACGATGCTGAAGAACAGGCTGCGCGCTTTTTCTGCATTGCGGGCGCGCGAGAGCGCCTTTTCCAGAAGCGCCATGTGCTTGGCCGACTGCTCGTCCTGTATGACGAAGACGTGGAGGAAGCAGTTGCTTATGAGACACCCGAGCGCGGTGAATGGCGTGAGAGGCCATGCGACCTGAAGGATGATGGCGGTGGCGATTGTGATGCAAGACATGAATACCATCATACCCCGCCTGCGGGGCGAGTCTTTGCTGGCGAGCGCTTTCGCCAGCACGAACGCCGCGGCCAGCAGCAACAGCACAAGCAGGAAGCAAAACGCCACGTCGCGCACCGCGCCGGTCCTGTACACTCCGTCGCCGTCGATGTAGAAGAAGGCTTTGTTGTACGGATTCGCCGCCAGCGCCGCCACATTGAACGCCAGCAGCGCGAGTCCCGCCCAGGACAGTATGCGCGACTGCCATTTCGCCAAATGCAGATAGTCGACCGTGAAGCGGCACCACATGACGACGAACGCGACGAGCGACAGGAAGAACAGTATCGTGTCCGCGTAAAGGAATCCTCTCCAGCCGAGGCCGGCGAATATGCCCCATGCCGCGTCCGAGGCGTAGTAGGCGAGTATGCCCATCATGAAGCCTCGGTAGCTCGAGCTTTGCACGGTGACGGATCTTCGCCCTGTGGGCAGGCCGAAGTTTATGAACAGATGAATCGCTATCGCGACGATAGAGAAGATAGAATACGTGTAATCCTGCATTGTGCCAGCCGTGTCCGGCTTCCCGCCGCCGAGACAGACGGGGCAGGCTTTCGGCCTGCTACCACCCGTCTGCAGTCTTTGTTTTGCGCATTGGTGCCGAAGAGACGTATTTTATCATTTCTTGCGCACCGCCGCAATACCCGGTGCGCAATATTTCGTATTCCGGCGCACCCACTTGCCACAAGCTTTGCGATATGCTATATTATCCGTGTGCCCGTGCGCTGCGCAACCGCCGCGCGCGGCGAACAGGCGGGATTAGCAAAAGGAGAGACATGGCAGACAGCGCAACAGAAGCATATTCATCTGTACTCGAAAGCACGATAGCCGGCTCATGGTACCCGGCGACGGCGGGGGCGATTCGCGCCTTGGCCGGGGCGTGGGAGCGGCAATGCGCCGCCGCGGCGCCTGCCGCGCCTCGCGGTCCCGCGCCGGACATGCTCGTTCTGCCCCACGCCGGCTGGGCGTATTCCGGCGAGACCGCGTGGCGGGCCGTACGTCTTGCGAAGGGTGCCGCCTTCACGCGCGTAGTCCTTCTCGCGCCGAGCCATCGCGCATGGATCGAGAACCGGCTTGTCGCCCCCGCGGCGGATGCCGTGTCCACCCCTCTCGGCGAAATACCGGTCGACCGCGATTTCATAGACGCTCTCGCTCTCGCCGCGCCGGTCGTCCGCAACGACAAGGTGCATCTCGCGGAGCACTCGACGCAGATCGAGTATCCTCTCTTGCAACTCGCGCTTGGCACCGGCTTTTCTCTCGTTCCGCTTATCGCCGGGTCGCTGGGCGGCGACCAGATGGCGATGTGCGCGAGGGCGCTTTCGAGGTTGATGGACGATCGCACGCTTCTTGTTGTGTCTTCCGATTTTACGCATTATGGGGACGACTTCTCGTACACGCCGTACGGGACGGACGGCGGACGCGGCGTGCGCGAGCGAGTGGCGGCGGTCGATGCCAAGGCGCTCTCTTTCATCGAGAAGGGGGATGCCGACGCTTTCGCCGCGTGCATCCGCGACACGGGCGCGACCGTATGCGGACATGTGCCGATCGAACTTGCTCTAAGGGCGGCCCCGGCCGGTACTCGTTTGTCGACCGTCCATTATTCCACGTCCGGCGATGCCGAAGCGGACTTCACCCGCTTCGTCTGCTACGCGGCGGTAGCCGGGCGCGCGGCATGGCGCGCGCCCGGGGCTCAGACCTTGGACGCCGCGGCGAGGGCGTTTCTTCTTCGCCTTGCCAGGGAGTCCGTCGAATGCGCCGTCAAAGGCGTGCCGCTCGCGCGTTCGCGCCTGACGGCGGACTCGGATAGAATCGCTGCGCAGATTTCCGCGAAGATGGGC
This sequence comes from uncultured Verrucomicrobiota bacterium, assembly GCA_946628745.1. Classification (GTDB taxonomy): domain Bacteria; phylum Verrucomicrobiota; class Kiritimatiellia; order RFP12; family UBA1067; genus UBA1067. Next base: position 11,498 of record CAMOXA010000031.1, read on the forward strand.
GCGTTCGTAACTCTGACCGACCGTGCGACAGGCGCTCTTCGCGGCTGCATCGGCGAAATCCTGCCGATGCGTCCGCTCGTCGAAGCGGTCGCCGCGCGTGCCGTCGACGCGGCGCTGCACGATCCGCGTTTCATGCCGGTGTCGGAGCGCGAACTGGCCGGCCTCCGCGTCGAAGTCTCTGCGCTGACTCCGCCCGCGCCCGTCGGCTCGTGGCGCGAGATAGTGCTCGGACGCGACGGCATGACGCTTGAAAAGGGCGGGGCGTTCGCCGTCTTTCTCCCGCAGGTCGCTCCGGAGCAGGCCTGGGACCTGCCCGAAACCCTCTTGTATCTTTCCCGCAAGGCCGGGCTGCCGCCGGATGCGTGGCGCGACGGCGCGAAGTTCGAGACGTTCCAGGCGGAGGTCTTTCATGAGTGAACCGGCGCCCGCCGTCTGCACGGTCTGCCCCCGCCGCTGCCGCATTGCCGCGGGCGGATACGGCTTCTGCCGCGCGCGCATGGAGTCTGGCGGACGCGTCGTCGCCGCCAACTACGGGCGCATAACTTCGCTTGCTCTCGACCCGATCGAAAAGAAACCGCTCGCGTTTTACCGTCCCGGCTCGCAGGTGCTGTCCGTCGGCGGCTACGGCTGCAACCTGCGCTGCCCGTTCTGCCAGAACGACTCCATCTCCCAGCATGGCGGAGAGGAGACGGCATGGCGCGCCGCGGCGCCGGACGAACTCGCCGCTCTCGCCTTGCGTCTCGCTGGCGAACGCGGCAACATCGGGCTCGCCTATACCTACAACGAGCCGCTCGTAGGCTGGGAGTTCGTGCGCGACTGCGCCCTCGAAATACGGCGCCGCTCGCTCAGCAATGTCCTTGTTTCGAACGGATGCGCAAACGCCGGAATCGTCGAGGAGCTCGCGCCGCTTATCGACGCCGCCAATATCGACTTGAAGGGCCCGTCGCAGGAATTCTACGATTGGGTCGGCGGCAGCTATGACGCCGTGTGCCGCACTATCGAAATACTCCACCGCGCCCGCTGCCATGTCGAGGTGACGATGCTAGCGATTCCGGGCCGCAACGATTCCGATGAGGCCATCGACGCCGTCGCCGCGCGAATCGCCGCCGTCTCGCCTCGGATACCGCTTCATGTCACGCGGTTTTTCCCCCGCTATCTGATGACGGATTCCGCGCCCACCCCTCCCG
>CAMOXA010000032.1 GCA_946628745.1 uncultured Verrucomicrobiota bacterium
TCGTCCAGCGTCTCGGCGCGGGGCTGTTCGAGAACAACGAGGCCCTGACGGCCGCCGAGATGCCGTGGAGGCTGTGGTACATCGGCAACAATGCCTTCAAAGGATGCTCCAACCTCGAACAGGTCTCCTTTGTCGAAATGGCGGATGCGGCGGATTCGTCCGCCCCGTTGGCGTTCAGCGGCTGCTCGAAGCTCTCCCGCGTATATATCATGCGGCGTTCGGACAACGACACGGCGCTACTCTCCAAACTCGGCGTCGACACCCAGACGGCGAGAGTCTACGAAGAGGCGGGCTTCCAGATTACAGGCGACAATGCCGTGTACTTCCAGATGGTGGACGCGCCCGAGAACACCGAGGGATGGGAGAAGTGCGCCAACCTGTCGAGCGTGGAACCTGCGACCGGCGCGGTCGTAATCCCGGCCTGGGTCAAGAACGACGAGGAATTTGATATTCCAGGCCTTCCTCTCTGGACGATTCCCGAGAACGCGTTGAACAACACGTCGGGCGGATATTCCGGCATTACAAGCCTGATAATCAAAGACGGCGTCAAGACCATCGGCGTGAACGCGTTCGCCTTCTGCAGTGCGCTTGGCACTGTCGTGATTCCCGACAGCGTGACGACGATAGGGCGCGAAGCGTTCTACAAAACCGCGCTCGGCATCGTCTTCGTAACGCCCGGCAATGAGGCGACGTACCGCCAGAAGTTCGCCGCGGCGCTGCATGACACGGACAACATCCTCTTCCAGGGCTGGGGAACCGAGACTGACGGCGACGGCCGCGCATGGTACTACATGGTCGACGAGGCCGGCACCGAGGCGACGATCGGCAACATGCTCTCGGGCGGTTTCGGTCCGGCGGTCGAGCCTGCTCTCGCCGGCGACGTGACGCTCCCGGCGACGCTCGGCGGCAAGCCGGTGAAGGCCATCGGCAACGCCGCGTTCATGAGTTGCGAAGGACTGACGGGCGTTACGGTGCCGAACGGCGTCAAGAGCATAGGCGCCTACGCTTTCGCCAACATTCCGTCGCTCGCGAGCGTGACGATTCCCGCGAGCGTCACGCAGTTCGGCGGGAACATATTCGAGAACTGCGGCGATGTCGACGTCACGTACGAGGGATGGAAAAACAAGGGCGCGGACGGCGTGGCGAACGCCTTCCGCTACATCTTCGCCGTTGACGATTTCTCGACGACGCCTCTTATCGACATTGCGTTGGACGGCGACGATGTCATCGTCAAGACGCCGGCGCCCGTGAACACTGCCGGATTCTCTGTCGGCGTCAAGTCGTCCGACAAGCCCGACGGGACGGGCGGCGCCGCCACGACGCAGCTCGACTCGTACGGATGGACGGCCATCAAGAAGCCCGCCTCGGCCGGCAAGCGCTTCTACCGCCTCGAAGCGGCGGCGCTGTAGCCAGAGGACGCGAGGCGTTCAGACCCGGCGCGACGCACACCCGTGCGCCGCGCCTGTCTTTGCCGCCAAACTCAATCAAGCGTTTTCATCAACATCTGCGCCGCGATTTTTGGTATAATATCCGTTCCATGAAGTGCGAATTGTGCCATAACAAAGAAGCGGAGACCGCCATCCAGATCGTCAAAGACGGCCGGGAGGAGGAGCTCTATGTCTGCAACGACTGCGCCAACGGCGAGAGAATCAAGCGCCAGAAGAAGAGTCAGCGAACGCGAAAGACCGACGGCCCCGGACAGGGAGTATCCATGCCGGTGCCGCGAATCGGCGGCCCTGGCGAGAACAAGCCGCCGCCGATAATCGAGGCTTTGATGGATGCTTTCAGCGGAATAGTGACGGATATGGCCTCGACAGGCAAGCGCGGCTCGCAGAGCGGCGAGCCCGCCAAAAAGAAGAAAGCCTACCTGACGGCGAACAGCAGCGCAGTCGGCACCGCCGTCAAATTCGGCGATGCGCTGCATCTCGAAGGGCTTTTTCTCATCGGCGAGTTGGAATCCGCAAGACGCGCGCTCGACGCGCTCGAACTGCAGCTCGAGGGCTTCGCTGCCGACGGCATTTCGGACGCCGGCCACATCTACCGCGTCAAGTATTCCGGCGGGCAGAACGGGCCGAAGGCCTTGCGCGTCTTCGCGAGCCTCGCCGAACAGGAAGTCAACGCCAGAGTGCGGCTTTTCACCGAAACGCCCCGCGTCCTTGGCGACGCGATGTGCAGGGCGCTGGCCGTCTTGAAGAACTGCCGGCTCCTCTCGCCGGGGGAGCTTTTCGACCTGCTCTCGCCGCTGCGCATAGCGGCGGTCGAAAACATGCTGGACGGGATGACGCTCAAGCAGATGGACAAGCTTCTCATGTCCGTGGACCTGTCGCCGCGCGGCGAAAACGTTCCCACAGAAGAGCGCGACAGGTTGGACGCCGAAAGGGCTGACGAGATGAACAAAAGGTTCGAAGATGTCGTCTTGAACGAACGCGCCGAGGAAAGGTTCCTGTAGCCGATGGTTTTCACGAAGAATGCCATGGACGCACTTAACGCGTCGCAAAGTTGCGCGCGTCAGCTAGGGCACGACCATGTCGGCTCCGAGCATATATTCCTTTCGATTCTGGCGATACCGGGCTGCCAGGCGTGCAAGAGGCTCGTCAGCCTCGGGCACAACCTGGTGGAGCTTTCGGAATCGATGCGCACGATGGTTTCCGGCAACGCCCGCGGCATCATGCAGCGCGGCCAGCTGCCTTTGACGGCGCGCACCCGCAAGGTACTGGAAATGTCCGAGCTCGCGGCCGGGAAGGGCGTCCCGGTCGGCACCGAGCATATCGTCGAGGCGATGCTGCGCGAAGGCGAGAACGCGGCGGCCCAGCTTCTGTTCAACGCGGGCGTCACGACCGACAAGTTTATTGCCGCGGCCACCCAGGGGTCCGGCGGCGAGGCGCCCGCCGGTAACGGGAGCGCGGCAGAAGACGCGGGGGCGGACGCCGGCGAAGAGCAGGCCGAAGAGACCGGCGCCGGCGGCGCGAAGCACGAGGCCAAGACTCCCACCGTCAACACTTTCGGGCGCGATCTTACCGAGCTCGCCCGGCAGGGCAGGCTCGACCCGGTCGTCGGACGCGACCGTGAGCTCAAGCGCATCGTCCAGATACTTTCCAGACGCACGAAGAACAACGCGGTCCTCGTCGGCGAGGCCGGAGTCGGCAAGACCGCCGTCGTCGAAGGGCTCGCGCAGGCCATCCACCGCGGCGAAGTGCCCGAGAAGATGCAGTCCAAGCGGGTCGTCGCCGTCGACATGGCGCGGGTGGTCGCGGGGACGCAGTACCGCGGCCAGTTCGAGGAGCGGCTCAAGAAGATAATCGACGAGACGCGGCGAAGCGGCAACATCATCCTCTTCCTCGACGAGATTCATACCATGGTTGGCGCAGGCGGTGCCGAGGGCGCCATGGACGCGGCGAACATCCTCAAGCCCGCCCTCGCGCGCGGCGAGCTGCAGTGCGTGGGCGCGACGACGCTTAAGGAATACCGCAAATCCATCGAGAAGGACGCCGCGCTCGAGCGCAGGTTCCAGTCCGTGCAAGTCGACGAGCCGAACGTCGCCGACACCGTCGCGATATTGAAAGGCATCGCCCCGAAGTACGAAGAGCACCACACCGTCAAGTTCTCGGACGCGGCGCTCAAGGCTGCCGCGGAGCTGACGGCGAGGTATCTGCCTTCGCGCCAGCTGCCGGACAAGGCGATCGACGCGATGGACGAGACGGGCGCGAGGCTCAGGATGGGCGCGAGCGCCAGACCGAAGTCTCTCACGCGCCGCCAGGAGGAGATCGACGCGCTTCGCGGCCGCAAGGACGAGGCTGTCAAGGCCGGCGACTTCGATTCCGCCGCGAGGTACCGCGAGGCGATACGCACCGCCGCCGCGGAGTTCGCCGAGGAGCTCAAGAAGTGGAAGGCCGAGCATGCCGAAACCGTCATCGAGGTGGCCGAGACCGATGTCGCCGAGACGGTAAGCTCGATGAGCGGCGTGCCCGTCGAGAAGATGAACGCGACGACCGCCGCCAAGCTTCTCGGCATGGAAAAAGCCCTTGGCGAGGTCGTCGTCGGGCAGGAGCCCGCGGTAAAGGCGATCGCGCGCGCTCTCAGGCGCAGCCGCGCATTCGTCGCCGACCCGAAGCGCCCGATCGGCAGTTTTCTCTTTCTCGGGCCGACCGGCGTGGGCAAGACCCATCTCGCGAAGATGCTCGCCGACAAGGTCTACGGCGACGACAAAGCCCTCGTGACGCTCGACATGAGCGAGTTCCAGGAGAAGTACTCGTCGTCCAGACTGGTCGGCGCGCCGCCGGGATATGTGGGCTACGACGAGGGCGGCCAGCTTACGGAGAAGGTGCGCCGCCGCCCATATTCGGTCGTCCTCTTCGACGAATTCGAGAAGGCGAACTCCGACGTGTGCAACATGCTGCTGCAGATTCTCGACGACGGCCGCCTCACGGACGGCCAGGGGCGCGTCATCGACTTCAGGAACACGATCGTCATCTGCACTGCGAACCTCGGATTTGACTTCGCGCGCGAAGGCCACACCCTCGGCTTCGCGACCGAGACCAGCGAGACTAGCTACGACGTCCTCAAGGAGAAGCTTCTCGGCGAGGCGAAGAGGGCTTTCAGGCCGGAACTTCTGAACCGCTTCGACGAGACCGTCGTCTTCAGAAAGCTGGAGAAGCAGGATATGAAGCGCATACTCGCGCTGGAGCTCGCCAGGCTCGGGGATCGTCTGAAGGATGCCCACATCACGCTGACCCTGGACGGCAAGGCGGAGGATTTTCTCGTCGAGAAGGGCTACGACAGCGCTCTCGGCGCGAGACCGCTTAGGCGCGTCGTGCAGGAATATGTCGAAGATCCGCTGGCGGATATGATGCTCGCGGGCAAAACCAGGCCGCGCATGAGGGCGAGGCTCGCCAAAGACGGCGCGTCCCTCAGGTTCTGACGGCCGGGGCCACCATAAACCTTTAGGATGAAAGGAGAGAACATATGTCATTGTTCAGAAAAGTGAAGCCGTATTATCCAGAAGACATTGAAGACGACGACATGCCAGAAGGCGTCTCGCTGCAGCCCCCGCAGCAGATGGACGTATTCGACTGGCTCATAGCGGCGCTCCTCGCCGCGGGTTCGGCCGTGTTCGCCTGGTGCCTGTCGTACCGCGGGCTGCATCCCGACGCCTGGGCGGACTGCGCGGTGGCGGCGGGACTGAGACCCGCGACGACGATATTCCCCGGCTTCTGGCGCGTCATCGCCGGCTGGATATACAAGACTGCTGGCGTGGCGGGCGGCGACGCCGCGATAGCGCTTCTGGGCAAGGTCGTCCTCGGGCTTCTCACGGGCCTGGCGTATCTCATCTTCAAGGAGACGCTGTCGGTCCTCGTGAGGCTCGTCGAAGAGCGCACCGTCTGGCACAGGGGGCTTTCCCGCTTCGTGTGCATCGTCTCGGCGCTTCTGTTTCTTTGCGCGGACCCGGTCTGGACGCTCGGCTACGCCTTCACGCCGGTGTCGCTGTCGGTGCTGCTGTTCACTCTCGGCGTCTTTCTGCTGTCGCGGTTTCTCGGCACTGGAACCGTAAGGCCTGTCTACTGGGCGATGTTCGTGATGGGCCTGTTTTGCGCCGAATCCCCCCTCGGCCTCATAGCAACGCTCGGCTTCTGGCTCATATTCTACGTCCTTCTCACCAAGGGCGGGGTCTTCCACGTCCAGCTGCTCCAGCCGCTAATCCAGCAGAGCTCCAAGTGGTACCTGACGTTCTTCTGGGCGGTCGGCGTGCTCGCAGGCGTCGCCGTGGACGTTCTCGGCTTCATGTCGTTCGGGGGACTCGAGGCGAACGGGTTTACCGCCGGCAGCATCCCTCTCAAGTACGTAGTCCAGATGTGGCATGCCATATCCGGCGCGGCCGCGCCCGGCGGGTGGATCGTCGGCTTCGGCTTCGCCGCGCTGCCGTTCATAATCGGCATCGCGCTTCTGCGCCGCGCCACGGACCTCGAATATTTTCTCAGCTACCATGTCGGCATCGTCTTCTTCTCGATTGGATGCGTCGCCTACACCCAGCTCGCCTCCCTTAGGCCGCTCTGGTTCTGGGTCCTCAGCGACGCGACCTCCGTCCACAGCAGGCTTTTGCTGTACCTCTGCTCGCTTATGAGCGCGGGAACCGTCCTTTGCACGCTCGCGGTCGTGGCGGTCGATGCGTACTGCCGCGACCACCGCAGGCTCGCCGCCCAGATGGATCCAGACCTCGACGAGGCCCCGGCGCGTTCGCGCACGTTCGGCATCGTGCGTACCTTCTCGTTCGCGTTCGTCATGCTGATGCTTGTCGCGGGCGCCGTCCCGGGACGCTTCCAGAAGCGCACGCTCGAAATGCTCTCGCTCATGGACGACTACGTGCGCGAGGTCGTGACCGAGGCCGGCGACGCGAAGTGGCTTTTCACCGACGGATCGTTCGACTGCGCCCTTGAACTCGAGTCTGCCCGCCGCGGCGGCGACATAAAGTGCATTTCGCTCCTGCCCGGCCCGAACGTGAGGCCCATGCTCAGCCTGCGCGCGCTCATGTCCGACGACGAGGACCGCCTCTCGGCCGAAGTCGGCGGCAGCAACCTGCTCACGACCTGGCAGCGCGACAAGCCAGCGCGCATCAATGCGAGCGCGGTGCAGATAGGCCTCGAAATCTGGCGCAACAAGCGCGGCAGGAGCTATCCGCCCACGTCCGGCACGCTGGCGCGCACAGTATGGGCGCTCCCCGAAGGCGCCGGGGACGCGGAGCGGACCATGAAGCCCGGCATCGCGCGCGCGCGCGCCCTCGCCGAGCGCATGCTCGCCATATACGCGGACGGCGGTCCGTCCAAGCTCGCCGGCCGCTGGGTCAACGACCTCTTCCTTTTCATGCAGTGGCGCCTCGCCAGACTCGCGCGCGTCAGGGCCGAGCTCGCGGACGCCGCGGGCGACGTCGCGGCGGCTCTCGCCGAGCTGCGCTACGCCGACACCCTCGACGACAAGAACGAATCGCTCAAGCGCATCCTCGCCGGCATGACGCGCTCGAAGGAGCATACGATGCGCCAGATGACGCCGCGCGAAGGCTTGCGCTACGCTCTCGTCCGCGCAGATTTCATGCTCGCCAGAAGCTATGCCGAGCCGATTCTCGACGCCGACCCCGACGATATCGACGCCAACTTCGGCATGGGCATGAGCTATCTCGTGCAGGACCAGTACAACCGCGCCGAGGAGTTCCTCAAGAAATGCGCCGCGCGCAATCCGAAGGAGCCCGCGTTCTGGAACAACATCGCCGTCGCCCAGATGAAACTCGGCAGGTTCGCCGAAGCGCGGGAGAACGCCAAGAAGGCTCTCGAACTCATACCCGATTCGGCGCCGGTCAAGAGCACGCTCGACGAGATCGACGCGGCCGAGAAGGAAGCCGCCGAAGCGGCGGCGGACGGTTCCGCCGGCGCGGCCGGATCCGACGGGAAGGCGGCGAAGAAGTAGGAAGGAAAGACCATACGATGGACAAAGAATGGTTAAAGGCCCAGGCCGACCTGATCCGCAAGGTGGACAGCATCGACCCGTACCTGTACCGCAAGTACGGCGTCAAGCGCGGGCTCAGAAACGAGGACGGCTCAGGCGTGCTCGTGGGTCTCACCACGATAGGCAACGTCCACGGCTACGTGATGAGCGAAGGCGAGAAGCAGGCCGTCGAAGGCGAACTGTACTATCGCGGCATCAGCGTGAAGGATATCGTGGCCGCCGACCGCCGCGAACACCGTTTCGGCTACGAGGAGACCGCGTACCTGCTGCTTTTCGGCAAGCTGCCGACCTCGCGCGAGCTTGTGGACTGGAAGAACAGGATCGGCCAGTACCGCAAGCTTTCCGATGGCTTCAAGGAGAATGCGATCTTTCGCAATCCGTCCAAGGACATCATGAACGCGATCGCGAGGGCGGTTCTTTTCGCCTATGCGTTCGACGATGACGGCGACCCCGACAACCTCGCCATCGAGAAGTGCCTTGAGCAGTCGATCGAGATGATCGGCGCCATGCCAACGATCGCCGCTTACGCGTACCAGGCCAAGGCCCACTACCACCGCGGTGAATCGCTGATGATACGGAACCCCGACCCCAAGAAGTCGACCGCCGAGAACATACTTCTCCTTACCCGCGAAGACGGCCGCTACACCCATCTCGAGGCCGAAACGCTCGACCTCGCGCTGATTCTGCACGCCGAACACGGCGGCGGCAACAATTCGTCGTTCGTCACCCATGTCGTCACCAGCGCATTCACCGACATATACTCTTCGATCGCGGCGTCCGTCCTCTCGCTCAAGGGCTCCAGGCACGGCGGCGCGAACCTCAGGGTCATGCGCCAGATGGCCGAGATAAAGAAGAACGTCCCCGGCTGGCGCGACGAGGCGAAGGTCGCCGCCTATCTGGAGAAGATAGCCGACAAGAAGGCGGGCGATCGCAGCGGCCTCATATACGGCCTCGGCCACGCCGTCTACACGATATCGGACCCGCGCGCCCAGCTTCTCAAGAAGAAAGCCCGCGAGCTCGCCAAGGCCAAGGGCAGGATGGACGAGATGAGGCTCTTTGAGACCGTCGAAAACCGCGGCCCCGCGATCATCAAATCGCGCCACCCGAGGGCGGATGACGTTTGCGCGAACGTCGACCTCTACTCCGGCTTCGTCTACGACATGCTGGGCATCCCCAAAGATCTCTACACGCCGCTCTTCGCCGTCGCGAGATGCGTCAGCTGGTGCGCCCACCGCATGGAGGAACTCGTCAACCAGGGACCGATCATCCGTCCCGCGTACAAGCCGCTCTACCGTCCGCGCGAGTACGTCAATCTCAAGGACAGGAAATGAAGATACCAGCCGCCACGCTCGCCGCCGTCTCGATATGCATCCTCGCCGGATGCCGCCGCGAGGACTACCGCCGCTTCACGGTCGATATCCCCGGCATGACCCCCGCGAACACGAACGCGATCGCCCGCGCCATTTCGTTCTACGAAGGCGTCGATACCGATTCGTTCGAGTGGAATCTCGAGCGCAAGACTCTCACGCTCAGCTTCGATTCGCTAAAGGTCGCCCAGACGAATATTCGCATGGCGATAGCGAACAGGGGCATAGAAGTCGTCTTTCCCGAAAAGAATCCGGGCTCTCCGGCGGGCTATCTGAACGCCCGCGCGGAGGAGGTCGAGAACACGCGGCGCTACAGGAAGTAGTCCGCCGCGCCTTTCACTTGAACGTCGTCGGGTCGCTATCCGGCCCGAACGGCGACAGGTCGCGCAGTTTTTTCACGACCCCTGGCAGATTGTCCAGCACGTAGTCGATGTCGGCGTCGGTGTTGTACCGCGACAGCGAGAATCTCACCGAGCCGTGCACCGCTATGAACGGTACGCCCATCGCCCGTATTACATGGCTCGGATCGAGCGACCCCGAGGCGCACGCCGACCCGGTCGAAATGCATATGCCGAGGTCGGAAAGGTGGTAGGCGATAGCCTCGCCCTCGATGTATTCGAAGCTTACGTTCAGCGTATTCGACAGGCGGTTGGCGCGATCGCCGTTCACCCGCACGTTGGGGCATTTGGCGAGGATGCCCGCCTCCAGCCTGTCGCGAAGCGCGGCGATCCTGGCGTTTTCGGCGTCCATGCCAAGCCTCGCGAGTTCGCACGCCTTGGCGAGGGCGACGATGTAAGGCACGTTCTCGGTGCCGGCGCGGCGTCCGCCTTCCTGGTGGCCGCCGAGCATGAACGGCTTGAGGCGCGCGCCTTTCCTGACGTAGAGTATGCCGATGCCTTTTGGGGCGTGGAACTTGTGGCCTGACATCGAGAGCATGTCGACCGGCACCTTCTTCACGTCGACCGGTATCTTGCCCGCCACCTGGACCGCGTCGGTGTGGCAGATCGCCCCGTATTCCTTGCATATCCCGGCGATTTCCTCGATCGGGAAGAGCGTCCCTGTTTCGTTGTTCGCCCACATAGCCGTCACGAGCGCGTTCCTGGTCCCCTTGAGCTCCGCGCGAAGCCTGTCGGTGTCGAGCCTGCCGACGGAATCCACGGGCAGCTCGACCACCTTGTGCCCCATCGCCTTGAGGCGGCGGCAGGGCTGCAGCACCGCCGGATGCTCGACCGCCGTAGTGATGATTTTCGTGTCCTTGCCGAAATATTCCGCCGTGCCGCGTATCGCGGTGTTGTCCGACTCTGTCGCGCACGACGTGAAGATGATCTCGTCGGGATCCGAGTTGATGAACTGCGCGACTTCCTCCCGGGCGCGCGCGACGAATCGCGCCACCTGCCCGCCGAAAGCGTGCATCGAGCTCGGGTTGCCGTAAAGCTTGTCGAAGAAGGGCGTCATGACGTCCCTTGCCTCGGGCGCGACCTGGGTGGTCGCGTTGTTGTCTAGATATACTGTCCTTTCCATGGTGTGGCGTGTATTATACCATTTTTCCCCTCCGATGTCACCCGTCGGCGCCGCTTGACGCGGCCGGAAGGCAAATGGTATAATGTCGCCGTAATGAAGATAGCAGTAGGACTTTCGGGCGGTGTGGATTCTGCGGTCGCCGCGCTCCTTCTCATGAAGGCCGGACACGATGTCGTCGGCGTCACCATGAAGTTGTGGCAGGACGGACGCTACAAGGGCGGCTGCAGCGATGCGTGCTTCGGACCGGGCGAGGCGGAGGATATAGCGGCGGCGGCCGATCTCGCCCGCAAGATCGGCATCGACTACCAGGTCTTCGACTGCGCCGCGGATTACGAGCGCATTGTCATCGATTATTTCAGGCGCGAGAAGTCCGCCGGCCGTACGCCGAATCCATGCGTCGTGTGCAATCCCCGCATGAAGTTCGGGATTCTCCCCGAAATCGCCGCCAGGCGTTTCGCGTTCGATCGCTTCGCCACCGGACACTACGCGCGGATCGTCCGCCGCGGCGGACGCCTGGCCGTCGCGCGCGCGGACGACGCTTCGAAGGACCAGAGCTATTTTCTCTGGGGGCTTTCGCAGGAGCAGCTCGAGCGCACGATCTTCCCGCTTGGCGAAAAGACCAAACTCCAGGTTCGCCGCATCGCGGCCGAAGCGGGGCTGCCAATGGCCGGGAAGCCCGATTCCCAGGACTTCTATTCCGGCGACTGCGGCGAGCTCCTCGGCGAGTCGGACCGCGAAGGCGAGATCGTCACCGCGGACGGCAAGGTGCTTGGCACGCACCGCGGCTACTGGCGCTATACCGTGGGACAGCGCAAGGGGCTCGGCATCGGCGGCGGGACGCCGTTCTACGTCCTCGGGGTGGACGGCAAGGCCAACCGGGTCGTGGTAGGCACGCGCGAAGAAGCCGTCCGCACCCAGTTTCTCATGACCCCTTCGAATTGGATGGCGTGCGCGCCGACGGACGGCAGAATCGACGGTTTCGTCAAGATACGCTCGACGGGAAGCCCCGTCGGCCCGGCCTCTCTCGAGAACGGTACCGTCAGCGTGCCGGGCGGCATTTTCGGCGTCGCACCGGGGCAGTCCGCCGTCATGTATTCCGCCGACGGCGCGATTCTCTGCGGCGGGGTCATCCAGGGCCGGGACTGAACCGCCGCCCCAACCTTCCCAACGAGCGGAACAAATGGTATAATATACGTCGCAATGAGAAAAATTCAGATATTGCCCTCGCTTCTGGCGGCAGACTACGGCAGGCTTGCGGAAGAGATACTGCGCGCAGAAGCGTCCGGTGCGGATGCGCTGCATCTGGATATGATGGATCCAAATTTCGTGCCGAACATGTCGTTCGGGCCCGACATAGTGGCGCTCGTGCGCCGCACGGCGCCGGCATTCTACCGGAACGTTCATCTGATGATGAGAAGACCCGACTTGTATGTCGGCAAATTCGCGGAGGCCGGCGCGCAGACGATACAAGTGCATATCGAGGCGGACTGCGACATCCACGAGACGATACGCGCCATACGGTCGTGCGGCGCGAGGCCGGCCGTCGTGATAAACCCCGAGACGCCGGTCGAAAGGCTCCGCCCGTACCTGGACGAAGTGGACGAGATACTCGTGATGACTGTTAGGCCCGGGCACGGCGGCCAGAAATTCATGACGCAGTGCCTGCCTAAACTGAGCTGGCTCAGAGAAGCGAGGCCCGAGATGGATCTCATGATCGACGGCGGGGCGAATGAAGAGACGGTCGTGCAGGCGGCGGACGCGGGCGCGAACCAGTTTGTCGCCGGCAGCTACCTCTTCGGCAAAAAGGACATGAAGTGCGCCGTGGACGGACTGAGAGAAAGGCTCGCGCGAAAACCATGAGCAGGATACTACTCGGCGTGACAGGCTCGATAGCCGCATACAAGGCGGCGGAACTCGCGAGGCTGTATGTGAAAGCGGGCGACGAAGTGCGCGTCGTCATGACCGAGGCGGCGTGCGAGTTCATCGCGCCGCTCACGTTCCAGACGCTTTCGAGAAACCCCGTGGAGACAAACCAGTTCGCGCCGCCTGCGGAATGGAAGCCCGGCCACATCTCGCTCGCCGAATGGGCGGATGTCGCGGTCGTCGCGCCGGCGACGGCGAACACGATCGCGAAAATCGCGTGCGGGATGGCCGACAACATGCTCACATCCACGCTTCTGGCGACTCGCGCGAAAATATTCGTCGCGCCCGCAATGAACGAAGGCATGTGGCTCGCGGCGGCGACGCGCGCGAACATCGAAACACTCGAGATGAGAGGCGTGACGGTAATTCTG
>CAMOXA010000033.1 GCA_946628745.1 uncultured Verrucomicrobiota bacterium
GTCGAGCCCTGTCCCACTGTGGGCTGGACGCTGGCTGCCGGTTGCTGGGACACTTCGCGCGAAGCGCGCCGGACGTCGGGCCCTTCGCCCCGTCGATCATCGCGCAAACCGCGGTCATCAGGATCTCGTAGAGAAGGAGGCAAAAGATGCAAGAGTCAAAGGCGGGAAGACTCGCCGAGCGGACGGTTGACTACGGCCTGGCGGTGATGAAATACTGCGAGTCGCTGCCACGCACCGCAGCCGGCAGGCATGTAGGCGACCAGCTACTACGCTCTGCGACAAGCGTCGCGGCGAACTACGCCGAGGCGTCCGAGGCGGAGAGCACGGCGGACTTCGTCCACAAGATGAAGGTCGCCATGAAGGAGCTGAAGGAATCCAGGGTATGGCTGATTTTCGCGTCGAGGCTCGCGCCCTGCGAGGCCGTCGAGTCGCTGCGCGCGGAATCAAGGGAGTTGCTGCTGATGGTCGGCAAGAGCATCAACACGGCATCCGCACGCATGCAGGGCAAAACCATCGGGGCGTAGTCTCGATGCCTACGCACAAAAAAAGGAATCGGGCGCGCCACGACCATTCGGATTGGCTGCTGCATTGCTGGCTGCTGCGCTGCTGAAACACTTCCGGCGCATTAAAAAACGATCCAGGGGCCCCGAAGGGGAAAGATCGTTTTTTGATGCGTCGGCCGTACTTTTTTTGCTGTTCGGTATTGACTGCGGCGGATATTTTCGGTACAATATCCACCACACTCGAAATATTGAAAGAGTCTGCAATGTTCGGCAAGCTAAAGTCACTGTTTTCAACAGATATCGGCATCGATCTCGGTACCGCGAATTCGCTTGTATACGCGAAAGACCGCGGGATTGTCCTTCGCGAGCCGTCGGTCGTCGCGATTCAGGCCGGCTCCAAGAGGGTGCTTGCCGTCGGCGACGAAGCGAAAAAGATGCTGGGCAAGACGCCCGGGAACATCGTGGCGATACGTCCGATGAAGTCGGGTGTCATTGCAGACTTCGACATAACCGAGGCGATGATCAAGTATTTCATAGACAAGGTGCGCCCGAAGCGCTTCTATTCGAACATGAAGTGGGCGAAGCCCCGCATGGTCATAGCGGTGCCGAGCGGCATCACCGAAGTCGAAAAGCGCGCCGTCGAAGACGCCGCCGAACACGCCGGAGCCGCCAAGGGCAAGGTCTTTCTGATCGAAGAGCCCATGGCGGCGGCGATCGGCGTGGGGCTGCCGGTGAGCGAGCCGGCCGGCTCGATGATCGTCGACATCGGCGGCGGAACGTGCGAGGTGGCGATCATCTCGCTCGCGGGCATCGTCCACAGCTACTCCGCGCGCGCGGCGGGCGGCGACGCGATGGACGAATGCATAATGAAATATGTCCAAAGGGTATACAATCTTCTGATCGGCGAGCGCATGGCTGAATGGATCAAGATGGAAATCGGCAGCGCGTATCCGTTGGAAGAGGAAATGAAACTTGAAATCAAAGGCAGGGACATAGTCGCAGGATTGCCGAAGACCTTGACTATAACCTCCGAGGAAATTCGAGAAGCTTTGAAGGACCCGGTCACCCAGATCGTGGACGCGGTGCGTTCGACGCTCGACAAGTGCGAGCCGGAACTTGCGGCCGATCTCGTGGACAGAGGGCTGGTTCTGTCCGGCGGCAGCGCACAGCTGCGCGGCCTGGACAAGCTGCTTTCCGAGCAGACGAGACTACCCGTCACGCTCGCGGACGATCCGCTCTCGGCCGTAGCCGAGGGGACCGGCCAGGTCATGAACGAACTCGACTTCCTCGCGAGGAACAAACGCGAGTCGTAAGGTATTCGGCGAACCCCGCCAAGGAAGGGATTCGCCAAGTTGAGAAACAAGACAACAGGGACGCTGGCGGCCATCGCATTCGCGACGGCCGGAGTCGTCGTCTTCGCGGTATGGCGGTCGGCGGCGGTCGAACTGGCGTATCCTGTCGAGCGGGCGTGTTCGGCGTTCATGCGAAAGGCCACGAGCGTGGCGGGCGGTCTGTGGCGCGGGGCGGCGGCCGCGGCCGAGAACGCCAGGCTGAAGCGCCAGCTGGCGGCGCTCGCTATGGACCGCGTCGAATACGAGCGCGTCATGGACGAGAACTCGAAGCTCAGGGAGAGCCTCGGCTTCATGCGCAGGCAGCCGGGCAGATGGGTCGCGGCGGAAGTTCTCTCGCAAGGCGGCGGGGCCGCTTTCACGCGCTACACGCTGAGGATAGACAAGGGCACTTTGGAGGGGGTCGCCGAAGGGGCGGTCGTAGAAGCGCCGGAAGGGCTCGTCGGCAGGGTGGTTTCGACGACGCCGCACACGAGCGAGGTTTTGCTGGTGACGGACCCTTCGCTCAAGGTCTCGTGCGAAGTGTGCCTGGCGGACGGGCTCAAGCCGGTGCGCGGGATACTTTCAGGCGGGGCCGACGACAGTCTCGTCATAAAGCATTTGACAGCCGGGGCGGAGGTGCCGCCGCGGGCGAAAGTTTACACATCGGGTCTCGGCGGGGTTTTCCCGGCCGGGATCGCGGTCGGCACTTTCAACACCGACGATGAATCCGGAGGCGGCGCGGAGCGCGGCACCGGCGAACTCGAACGTGAGGGGAAGGTCCAGCCGGCCGTCGATTTCTCGACGCTGGAGGTCGTCTTCGTGCGCAGGTGAAAAAGGAACTGGCCAGTCTCGCCATAGCCTTCTTCGCGCTGGCATTCTGCGGCGCGGCGGAGGAGTTGTGTCCGAAAGCGTTCGGGGTAGGCGCGCCGGCGCTTCTGGCGGCCGCGGCCTACATGTCGCTGAGGCGCCCGCCGGTCGAAGGGCTGCTTTTCGCGGCGGCGGCGGGATTCGCCGAGGACGCGCTCTCTTCTCTGCCGTTCGCGATGAGCGCATGCTTTTTCGTCGCGGTCGCGGCGGTTCTAAGAGGCTTCAAGCTGCCGCTCGCGTTCGCCGCGCCAGCGTACCCGGCGTACCAGATATGGCTTTGGATGTGGTTCGGTTCGGAATTGAACGGCAGCATATTCATGAGAATGGCGATGTCGGTGCCGGCAGGCGCGGCGACGCTTTTCGCGGTGGCGTGGGCGCTATTGTACGTGGACGGAAAGGCGGCGATGGATGAAGCGTGAACCGTCACTTAACGGCATCGTCTCGTTCGCGCTGCTGACGCTCGTCTTTTCGGCGGGGTTCACGGTCCTTGCGGTCCGGCTCAGGGTCGAGCAGGTCGACAAGGCCGCGCAGCACCGCAGCGAGATGGAGACGCAATCCTTCCGCCGGGTGCAGACGGCGGGCTTGAGGGGAGGCATCTTCGACAGGTGGGGTACGCCGCTGGCGGTGAACAGGCTCTCGCTTTGCATAACGGTCGATCCCGGCGCGTACCGCGGCGGCAGGAAGCAGGGCGAAACGGTGGAGTCCAGAATCATGGCGGCGCTCGAAGGCATGGCGGCTATAGTCGGCAGGCCGCCCGCGGCCGGCGTGGAGGCGGTGCGCAGGCATTTGAGGGTGGAACTGGCGCGTCCGCTCGTGGCGTGGCGGGACGTAACCGAGGAGGAGCTGGCGAGATTCTCGGAGAACGCGCGGGACTATCCGGGATTCGACTGCAACGCCGACGCCGAGAGGAGCTATCCGCAAGGCACGCTCGCCGCCCATGTGATAGGCAGGGTGGGGCGCGACAGGCTGCCGCCGGTTTCGGGCGGCGAGAGGATGAATTTCGTCGAGAAGGAACTGCGCGGGCGCGAGGGGCTGGAGATGCAGTACGACGACTACCTGCGGGGGATGGCCGGCGAGGAGCGCGTCTTCGTCGACGCGCGGGGCTTCGCGACGTCGCGCGAGACGGTGATCGAACCGCGGCACGGCTTCGACCTCAGGCTGACGCTCGACGCGGGGCTGCAGCGCGTGGCGGAACGCGAGCTGGCCGGGCTCAGGGGGGCGTGCGCGGCGATAGATCCGCGAGACGGCGCGGTCAGGATACTCGCCAGCGCGCCGGCGTTCGATCCGAACGAATGCGTGCCGGTGCTTAGAAGCGAGGTGTACAGGCGTCTCGCGGACGATCCGGCGCAGCCGATGCTCTGCCGCGCGACGGCCGGGACGTACGCGCCCGGTTCCACTTTCAAGCCGATAACGGCGCTCGCGGGACTCGCCGCCGGACACAGCGCGGCGGAAGTGTACGAATGCACCGGCGCGTACGAACTGGGCGGCATGAAGATACGCTGCGCGCGGACGTGGGGCCACGGCGGGATGGACATGGCGCACGCACTCAGGGAAAGCTGCAACCCGTATTTCTGCGCACTCGGGATGTCTGCCGGGTCGAACGCCGTCATAAGAACCGCGCGCGCGTTCGGACTCGGACAGCGCACTGGGATAGACTTCCCGACGGACGCGGCAGGGGTCGTGCCGGACGCGGCGTGGAAGGCCGAGCATTTCGCGGACCCCAAGTGGCGGCCGGGCGACCTCGCCCAGATGTCGATGGGCCAGGGGCAGCTACTGGCGACGCCTTTGCAGATGGCGCGCGTGGCGGCGGCGCTCGGCAGCGGGTGGCTCGTCGTGCCGCATCTCAACGAGGCGCTGCCGGCCGAGAGGCGTCCGCTCGCAGTGCCGGCGAGCCATTTGAGGGAGGTGCGCCGCGGCATGAGAATGGTGGTCGACGGCGGCACCGGACACCGCGCCGGCGACGGGGTGGACGCATACGTCATCGGCAAGACCGGCACCGCCCAGGTCGGCTACGGGGCGAACCGCAGAAAGAACACTTGGTTCATCGCGTACGCGACGCCCACTGCGGAGTCCCGCAGCGACGAACCGATCGCGCTCGCGATGGTGATCGAAGACGGCGAGTCGGGCGGCGGGACGACAGCGCCCAAGGTCGCCGAGATACTCAAGGCGATGTACAACAGGAAGGAGCCGGCGACATGAGGAACTTCCTGAAGAATTTCAACTGGCTGTCGTTCGCGGCGACGGTCGCTCTCATCGCGGCGGGGGCCGCGGCGCTCGCCTCGGCAGGGGCCGCGCGCGGGTCGGCTGTGATGGCCGCGAAGTGGCAGGACATGCTCTGGAGCTCGGCGTTCGGGCTCGCACTGTACTTCACGCTCGCGCTGACGGACTACAGGAAGCTCCTGGACTGGCTGTCGGCGCCGGCGTACGCGGGGGCGATCGTGTTCCTCGTCGCGGTGCTGCTCTTCGGCACGGTGCAGTTCGGCGGCAGGCGGTGGCTGTGGTTCTTCCAGCCGAGCGAGATATCGAAGCTTTGCGTGATAATGTTCACCGCCCAGATGTTCGGGTGCAGCCACGAGTGGTTCAAGGGCCAGACGGGCTTCAGGGGCTTTCTCGCCGCATGCGTGCTCGCGGGGGTGCCTTGCGCGCTCATTCTGATGGAGCCCGATCTCGGCACGGCGCTGACGCTCGTGCCCGCGGTCACGGTCATGCTGCTCGCGGCGGGCGTGTGGCGCAAGGGTCTGGTCGCGCTTCTCGCCGCGGCTTGCATCGGCGCGACGACGCTTCTGGGCGCGGTGCACGAGGCGGAAAAGCCGGGAGTGCCGGCCGAGCGCCGCGAGGCGCTGCTCAAGTACGTGCCGCTAAGAGACCACCAGATATCGCGCGTCAAGACGTTCCTATTTCCAGAGACCGACAAGATGGCGGCGGGCTACAACCTGCGCCAGTCCAAGATGACAATCGGCGCCGGCGGGCTAATGGGCAGGGGATACGGACGCGGCGAGAGCATCCGCCGCCAGCTGCTGCCGCCGATGGGCATCATGAACGATTTCATATTTTGCGCGTGGGCCGAGGAGATGGGCTTTCTCAAGGGCTCGCTCCTTCTTCTGGCGCTCTATGCGGTGCTGTGCATCTCCACCGCGTGGACCGCGGTCGTCGCCGAAGACGGACGCGGCAGACTCGTCGCGCTCGGAATGGCGACGCTGCTTTTCGCCCACACATATGTCAACATAGGCATGACAATCGGCCTCGTCCCGATAACGGGACTGCCGCTGCCATTCCTTTCACTCGGCCGCACGTTCCTGGTGACGGTGCTGTGCGGACTCGGTATCGTACAAAGCGTGTCACTACACAGAGAGGAGATAAAATGAACCTGTTCGGATGGCTCAAGCGCTCGAAGATGAAGCGCGAAATAATAGTAAACGTCGAAAAACTCGAGACTCGCGTCGCCGTCATGGAAAACGGACGGCTCGAGGAATTCATGGTCGAGCACCCCGAGGAGGAGCGGCTCGTCGGCAGCGTCTTCAAAGGGCGCGTGCAGAATCTGGAGAACGACCTTCAGGCGGCATTCGTCGACATAGGGCTCAAGAAAAACGCGTTTCTGCACTACTGGGACATGACGCCCGACGCGGACGCGCTGTTGGACGACGACGACTCGCCGAAGTCCGGCAAGACCCCTCGCAAGAACCGCCTGTCGGACGCCGAAATCGCCAAGCGCTTCCCCCCGGGATCGGAGATTGTCGTGCAGGTCACGAAGGGGCCGATCTCCACGAAGGGTCCGCGCGTCGTCGCGAACCTGTCCATACCCGGGCGCTACCTCGTGATGATGCCGGGGGCGAAGGACTCGCACGGCGCGCCGCTAAGGGGCGTCTCGAAGAAGATAGGCGACGCGAAGGAGCGCCAGCGCCTGAAGAAGATAATCGACAAGCTGCCTCTGCCGGAGAACGTCGGCCTCGTCGTGCGCACGGTCGGCCAGGGGGCGAGCGCGCGGGCTTTCGCGCGCGACCTCAGGAACCTGCTGTCGGTGTGGAACGAGATGCAGGGCAACATCAAGACGCGCCGCACGCCGTGCTGCATCTTCCAGGAGCCGGACCTTTGCGAGAGGGTCGTGCGCGACTGGCTGACGGAGGATGTCGACGCGATCGTCATAGACGACGCGACGAGCTTCGAGCAGATGCGCGAAGTCACGGGCAGGATATCGCGCCGCGCCAAGTCGAAGATACGCCGCTACGACGGCAACGCCAACATCTTCGAGCACTACGGGCTGGAGAGACAGCTCTCCGAAGCGTTCGCCAGAAAGGTCCCGCTAAAGTCGGGCGGATATCTCGTCATCGACGAGACCGAAGCTCTCATCGCCGTCGACGTCAACACCGGCCACTACAAGGGCAAGGGATCGCAGGAGGATGCGATTCTCGAAGTCAACCTCGAGGCGGTCGAAGAGGTCGCGCGCCAGCTCAGGCTCAGGAACATCGGCGGACTTGTCGTGCTGGACCTCATCGACATGAAGTCGCGCAAGCACCAGAAGCAGGTCTACCGCGCGCTCAAGGACGCCCTCAAGCGCGACCGCGCGCGGACGAACGTGCTGGAGATATCGGAGCTCGGGCTCTTGGAGATGTCGCGCTAGCGCCAGGACCAGTCGATTCTGTCGATGCTCACGTCGACGTGCCCGTACTGCCAGGGCCACGGCGTCGTCAAGAGCCCGATGGCCATATCGATCGAGGTTCAGCGCCACCTGACGACGCTGCTCAAAAAGGCGGCCGCCGACAAGAAGCCCTTCGAACCGAAGGTCGTCATCGCGCCGCAGGTCATGCAGCGCCTCAGAACCGAGGACGCCGACATACTCGCCAGACTCCAGAAGGATTTCGACACGCGCCTCACGTTCGTTTCGGAGCTCCACCGCCACCCGGAGTCGTTCTCCATACTTGACGCGGCCACGTCGCAAGTGCTATACTCTCAAACATGAAACAGACAACAATCCTGTCGGCGGCGCTTTTCGCCGCGGCGGCGGCTGCGGCCGCCACGGACGGACTGCGGCAGCTCAAGGTGTCCGCAGACCTCATGGCAGCGGACAATGTGACGGGCACGCTCGTCGCGACGGGCAACGTCAACGCGACATACGGGCTTTTGCGGCTCATGTCGGGCAGCGTGTCGCGCGAAGGCGGCACGTACGTCTTCGCGGAGCCTACGACGATAACGACGTGCACGAACCACGAGAGCTGTCTGCACTGGTCCGCCACCGGCAGCGTCGTGTACAGGGACCGCGGCGAAGGCGACAAGGAGATCGTCGCGCGCAACATGACGCTAAGGGCCTTCGGGGTGCCGGTGATGTGGGCGCCGTACTGGTGGCAGCCGCTCGACACCGACTACGGCTGGCGCGTGATGCCCGGCTACCGCAGCCGCTGGGGGGCGTATCTGCTCACGAAATACGTCTACGACATCGCGGGCGGATTCGGCGAGGGCGAGTGGGGGCTCAAGGGCAGCACGAGATTCGACGCAAGGACGAAAAACGGCGTCGCGCTCGGGCAGGGCGTCCGGTGGCAGCTCGGCGATTTCGGCCGCGGCAAGTTCAAGGCGTACTACGCGTGGGACGAAGACGCCGACCGCTACGACAGGCACTGGAACAGCCACCGCCGCTGGCACTACTCCAACTGGGGCAGCACCGTGCCCGACGAACGCTACGGGCTCATGTTCGAGCACCGCTGGGACGCGACCGAGCGCGACATCGTAAGAGCCAGGGCCGCGTACTACAGCGACTCGCACTTCAAGAGCGACTTCCTGCGCGACGCGCGCCTAGGGCTCGAGAACAGGTTCCCTTCGGCGGACCGCAACGAGCTGGCGTGGGAGCATCTTGAAAACACGTTCGGCTTCGGCGTCAGCGTCGCCGGGCCTCTCAACGACTTCTACGGCGGCGTCGCCCGCCTGCCCGAAGTCTACATCAACGCGTCGCCGCAGCCGGTCTTCTCGACGCCGGTCAACTACGAGAGTTCGTCCCGTCTCGGCTGGCTCGACCGCAACTACGCGAAGCACGGCAAGAAATCGACGGCGGTACCGTTTCGCTACGATCCCGGCATGTGGGCGAACTACCAGGCTTTCCGGGCCGACACGTACCACCGTCTGACGCTGCCGTTCAAAATCGCGGACGTGCTGGCGGTGACGCCGCGCGTCGGCGTTCGCGGGACGTACTGGTCGGATTCCGGCCGCGAGAACCTCACGGGCTACGGCCGCGCGGGTTCGCAGGACGACGACGTGGTCAGGTCCATAGTCGAAGGCGGCGCGACGCTTTCGGCGCGCGGCACGGCGCGGCTCGGCGAGAATTGGCGGCACATGCTGGAGCCTTATTTCGACATGCTCGCGCAAGAAGCCCGGTACTCCGGACTGCGCCGCGGCGCGAGAGCGCCCGTCTTCGACTCTATCGACGGCAGCGCGGACTACCTCGACCAGTTCGCCGGGCGCGGACGCAATCTGCCGTACTCGTGGTACGGCGTGACGCCGGGCGTCAGAAACGCCTTCAGAAAAGCCGACGGCAAGGGGCGGACGAGGACAATCTTCGACATCGACTTCTACACGGCCGTGCAGTTCAACGACACGTCGTGGACCGAGGGCGGGCGCCGCCACAGGCTCTCGCGCTCGCAGGAGAAGCCCAACTACGGCCGCGGCTCCAAGACGCTCGCCTCGCCGGGCGCGAGGGCGCAGTGGCATCCTGTCGAAGGCACGTCCCTGCGCTCGCGCGTAGAGTGGGACGGCGAGAACGACACTGTCGCGTACGCCGACGTCTCGTGGCGCCAGAAGTGGCACAAGGCGCTTTCGTCGACTCTGTCGTACTCCGCGCGCGACCAGCGCTGGTGGGACTTCTCGTCCACGCCCTACGACCCCGCGGCGGAGCGCAACGACGACTTCAACTGGACGCGGTTCTCCTACGCCGGGCTGAGCCTCGAGCACGAACTGTGCGACGCGGTCGCGTGGGGGCCGTTCGTCCGCTGGGACCTGCGCGAGAACGAGCTTGACGAAACGGGCGCGTGGCTCGATTTGAGGACGGACTGCCTGGGATTCCGCTTCAGCCTTTCCTACGAGAACGACTACCGCAGAATCGACGGTTCGCGGCACGACGACGACTGGAGGTTCAACTTCTGCGTCTATCTTCGCGCGTTCGGTCCCGGTACCGGCACGGTCTTCGGCGATTGAGACATGGACGGCGCGGACAAGATCACGGTAGACTTCCACTGCCATTCCACGGCCAGCGACGGTACGTGCGCCCCGGCGGAAATCGCGGAGAAGGCGGCCTCGCGCGGTTTCGCCGCGCTTGCGCTGACGGACCACGACAACTGCGACGGAATCGCCGAGTTGCTCGCGCACGGCGGCGGGGCGACGCGGTTCGCGGCGGGCGTGGAGCTCTCGATCGAGCCCGGCGGCGGGTTCGACATGTTCCATCTGCTGGGCATAGGAATCGACCCCGGCAGCGCGCGGCTCAAGGCGCTCCTCGCGAGGATACTCGAAGGGCGCAACGAGCGCAACGAGCGAATCATCGGCAACTTCCGCCGGCTCGGCTTCGACATGGCCGGCATAGAAGCGTATTCCCACGGCGACGTGCTGGCGCGTCCGCATTTCGCGCGCTGGCTGGCGGACCGCGGCCACACCGCGAGCGTCTCGGAGGCGTTCGACAGGTATCTCCTGCCCGATTCGCCGCCCGAAACGCGGTGCTACGAAGAGCGCTGGCAGCCGTCGCAGGAAGAAGCTTTCGCGGCGGTGCACGAAGCGGGGGGGCTTTGCGTCATGGCCCACCCGAAGTACTGGCGCCGGCGCTGGCGCGTGACGGGCGTCGAGATCGACGACGCGGCGCGCGAACTCGCCAGGCTGAAGGAACTGGGATTGGACGGGGTCGAGGCTCTCTACGAGGCCAACACCCCCGAAGAGAACGTGGCTTTCGTGCGGCTGGCGCACCGGCTGGACTTTCTCAAAACCGCAGGCAGCGACTTCCACGGCTCGAACAAGCCGACGATACACATGGGCATGAAAGTTTCGAAAGGCTACATCGCGCCTTTCCTAGAGCGGCTGAATTTGGTATAATAACAACGTCTCGATCCACTATCAACCATAATCAGAAAGAATTGAAATGAACACCGTATTGGTCGGCGCCCAGTGGGGCGATGAAGGCAAAGGCAAGGTAATCGATTTTCTGACCGAAGAGGCGGACGTGGTGGTGCGCTTCCAGGGCGGCTCCAACGCGGGGCACACGGTCGTCGTGGGGGACAAGAAGTACGTGCTGCACCTGGTGCCGAGCGGCGTGCTGCACGACGGCAAGCACTGCGTCATAGGCAATGGCGTGGTGATGGATCCGTTCGACCTCATGAAAGAGCTGGAGCAGGTCGAAAGCTGGGGCTTCGATTTGAAGGACAGGTTCCACATCTCCGAGAGGGCCCACATGGTGATGCAGTGGCACAGGGCGCTCGACAAGGCCGAGGAGGCGGCGCGGCCAGACGGCGCGAAGATCGGCACGACCGGGCGCGGGATAGGTCCGGCGTACGCCGCGAAAGTCGGGCGCTGCGGGATGCGCGTCGGCGATATACTCAAGCCGGACTTCGTCGACATAGTCCGCAAGCAGGTCGCCGAGGCCAACCGCAAGCTTAAGAGCCTCGGCGCGCACGAGCTGGACGCCGAGGAGATGGTGAGGCTCTATTCGCCCATGGTCCCCGCGCTCATGCCGTATGTGACGGACACGATACAGTTCCTGCACGAGGCGCTCGACGCGAAGAGGTCCGTATTGTTCGAAGGGGCCCAGGCGACGATGCTCGACATCGATTTCGGGACGTATCCGTTCGTGACGTCGTCCAATCCGACGGCGGGCGGCGCCTGCACGGGATCGGGCATATCGCCGAGGGCGATCGACCGCGTCATCGGCGTGATGAAGCTCTACACGACGCGCGTGGGCGAGGGGCCGTTCCCGACCGAGCTTCTCGACGACGACGGCGAGACGCTGCGCCGGCGCGGGGGCGAGTACGGCGCGACGACCGGGCGGCCGAGGCGCTGCGGATGGTTCGACGCGGTCGTCGGGCGCTACGCCCAGCGCGTCAACGGTGTCGACTACTGGGCGCTCACCAAGCTCGACGTTCTCGACACGTTCCCGGTCGTCAAGATATGCACCGGCTACAGGCGAAAGGACGGCTTCGTCTACACCACGTTCCCGGCGGATCTGGACGTGCTCGAAAACTGCGAGCCGGTCTACGAAGAGATGCCCGGCTGGCAGTGCGAGACGTCGCACACGACCGACTACTCGGAGCTTCCCGAGAACGCCAAGAAGTACATCAACCGCATACTCGAACTCGTCGGCGGCAAGCTCGGCGTGCTTTCTGTCGGCCCCGCCCGCGAGACGACCCTAAGGATAAACATCTAGCCGGAAGCTCCGCCGCATGACAGCCGATACCGCCAATACGACAGGCGCGCCGCGACACATCGCCATGATAATGGATGGCAACGGCAGGTGGGCGAAAGCCCGCGGCAAGCCCAGGCTCGCCGGCCACCGCGCCGGGGCCGAAACGCTCGACAGGGTGATGCACTACTGCCGCGACGCGGGCGTGGAATATCTGACGGTGTATGCGTTCTCGACCGAGAACTGGAAGCGCTCGAAGGAAGAAGTGACGGGGCTGATGCGGCTATTGGCGTCGTTCATCAAATCCAAGGAGAAGACGCTGGTCAAGGAAGGCGTGCGCTTTCGCGTCATCGGCAGGCGCACGGATCTGTCGCCGAAACTGCAGCGGGCGATAGCCTGTCTCGAAGAAAAGACGAGCAACGGACGCTTCACGCTCGTCGTGGCGCTGTCGTACGGCGGACGCGACGAGATAGCGAGGGCCGCGGCCAGATTGGCTGCGGCAGGGCCGGTCCCGTCGGACGACCCGGCGGAGCTCGAG
>CAMOXA010000034.1 GCA_946628745.1 uncultured Verrucomicrobiota bacterium
CGAGGCGGAACTTCCCGACGCGCGTGCGCCGAAGAGATTCGAGACAGGCCCCGGTGCCGACGGCGTCGCCGAAGTCGTTGACGAGCGAGCGGACTATGAGGCCCTTTGTGCCCGCGACCTTGAATGCGAGCCTGTCGGGGCTGCCGGTCCGCTCGACCTCGAATTTGTAGACGTGGGCGAGGAAAGGTTTGTGCTCGCCAGTGTCGGCGATTTCGTAGCCGGCGGAACCCTCGCGGCGCACCGAGCACCAGCGGCTCTCGGTCTGGAAGATGTCGCCGCGGAACTCCGGCAGGGCCTTGGCGATCGCCTCGTCCGAAGGCGGCTGCACCGGCGCGGCGGGCGCGACGGGTTCGCCCTGCATGTCGTATGTATTGGTCTTCAAGCCTAGGCGCATGACGCCCTCCCACTCGCGATCGGCGCCCATGACATCGCCTGTGAATTTGTTGGCGTCGTTGATCAGGAGGACGAGCAGGCCCGAAGCCGCCGGGTCGAGAGAACCGCCGTGTCCGACCTTGACAAGGTTGAACTTGCGGCGGACGGTCTT
This sequence comes from uncultured Verrucomicrobiota bacterium, assembly GCA_946628745.1. Taxonomy (GTDB): domain Bacteria; phylum Verrucomicrobiota; class Kiritimatiellia; order RFP12; family UBA1067; genus UBA1067. Next base: position 545 of record CAMOXA010000034.1, read on the forward strand.
CACGACGGTCGAAAAGGCGATGCCGGCGGGTTTGTCGACCGCGACGAATCCGTCGAGGTCCTCAAGCATTTTAAGTTGGGTCAGGTTGGCCATCTGTTTCCTTGATTGGCGGCAGGCTGCCGAGCAGTGCGAGGACTTCATCGCCCTTTTCGAGCGAGAGATCGAGTTTGAATGTGAGGCGCGGCGTGAACTTCAAGCGCACCTGTCTGTTGACAAGCGCCTGGAACTCGCGCGCGCGGCGGCGGATATGCTGAAGCGCCTTCTCTTTGAGGGCGTCGTCGCCGAAGACGGAAACATTTACCGTGGCGTCGCGCAGGTCTTTGCCGCACTTGACGCCTGTTACCGTTATCAGCCCCGGCGAAACGCTGTCGCCCTGCATAACCTGGAACATGCCCTCGGCTATGACACGCTTGAGAAGGCTGTTGACCCGTTCTAGTCTATCTACTGACATGGCGTGTATTATACCAAAAAACCGCGCTGCGCGCCACGCCGTCCGGCGTTGGCGCCAATGTTTACGCTACCTGGCGCCGCGCATCAGCAGGACCGAGAAGACGGTTCGCACGAGAATCCACACATCCATCCACGGCGACCAGTTCAGCACATAGTACGAGTCGAGCGCGACGCGGCGCGCGTAGTCGGTGTCGCTGCGTCCCGAGACCTGCCAGAGGCCCGTGATGCCGGGGCGAACCGACGAAAACATCTTGTACGAAGAGCCGTAGCGCTCCACCTCGCCTTCGACGATCGGGCGCGGCCCGATAAGAGCCATCTCGCCGGAGAAGACGTTGAAGAACTGAGGCAGCTCGTCGAGCGAAGTCTTGCGCAGGAAACGCCCGAAGGGAGTGACCCGCGGGTCGCGTTTCAGCTTGTACGACGACTCCCACTCGCGCGCCGCGGCGGGATCGGCGGCGAGAATCGCTTTTAGCCTGGCATCGGCGTCGGCATACATCGAGCGGAACTTCCACACGCGTATCTCGCGGCCGTCGCGTCCGAGGCGGCGGTGGCGGTAGAACACAGGCCCGCGGCTCGTCAGCTTGATTGCCGCCGGTATGAGAATGAACGCGGGCAGGAAGACGATGCACGCGACGAGCGCGAACATATCGTCCAATACGCGCTTCTGAAAGCGCCGCACGCGCATGCGCCCCTGGTTGATCATCTCAAGGCCGCCTATGCCGTCGAAGCTCACTGCGCGCGCGCCGAATATCGGGAACGCTTTCGCCGTCGGCAGATAGTCGATGTACGTGAACCATGTGGCGAAATCCTCCATCTGATGGCGAAAGAGCCTTTCGTCCATGCACGCGAGCAGCATCTTTATGTCCCGCTTTTTCGATTCGGCCACTATGTCGCGCAGCGTGCCGAGATATTCCAGGCCAAGTCCGGCGAGCGTCTTGTCCTGGGCGGTGCGGCGGGGTCCGCCGGGGCGTCCGGTCCCTTCAAACCAGCCGACGACCTTCATGCCGTAGTACGGGCTTTTGGCGAGAGTCTCGACGACCTGCACGGCGGCGTCGCCGCCACCCGCCAGGACGACCGGCATCTGCCCCGCGCCCAGCTTGAACATCGCCCAGCGCGCCCAGTTGCGGAAAGACTGCGCGCCGAAAGCCGTCAGCAGCGCGCTGAACAGAATGACGACGCGAGAATGTCCGACCGTGGTCTGGTATGCGAAAACGAGATAGGCCAAAACCGCCAGATGGGTCAGGGCCGACGAACCGAACATGCGGCGCATTTCTTCCACCGGCGAGAGCGGCGCCGCGGGATACATCCAGTTGCCGTGGTACAGGTCGAAGAGCGCGTTGAACGACAGAAACATCAACGCAACCGGCCAGAATACAAGATAGTCCGCGGGGGAGTATCCGCCAATGGGAGTGTCGACGCCAATATGGTGAAGCGCCCGGCCGAGAAGCCAGTATCCGCACACGGATACCGCCCAAGAGGCGAATATGCATAAGGTGTCGGCCGCCGCCAGCGCGATTACGCGCACTCGCCCCTGCGTGAACATTACAACTGCGGGGGAGCCTCTTCGCCGGACGGTTCGGCAGGAAAGTCCGCCGCACCGTCAGGCTCCTGCTTACCGTCGGCGCCGTCTTCAGCGCCTTCGCCAGCGTCGGTGCCGTCTTCGGCGTCCGCGTCGGCGTCGTCGCCAACCTCGATATCGACATCCGCGCCCATGTCATCGCGATCTTCCGGCAGTTCGTAGTCGTCGGGATTCTGCAGATACAACTCTGCCTCGTCTATGCCGCGCCACTCGTTGCCGGTTATATCCTCGTATGCGGACTTTGCATGGCGGGAGTTGACCGATTTGCCGCTCTCGATGATATCGACAAGCGACTGGACGACCTTCACGCGCAGTTCGGACGCCTTGGCCTCGTCGTCCTCGCCGTCGATAAGCTCCAGCGCGGCGTTCGTCAAATGTCCGCAAATCGTTTCAAGATGATCGTCTTTCGCGAGAGTGCCGAGGACCGCCGCGGAAATCGCGAAACGGCGGTCGGCGTCGTCGACTTCTGAAAGCGACTGCTCCCAGGCGTATTCAGCGGCTTCGGCGACCTCCTCGTCCGCGTCGGCCATGGCTCCGGTAAGCTCGGGCAGGGCGTCGAGTCCGACCCAGGTCAGCGCGTCGACAGCCATGCGCCGGACTTCGGCGTTCGGCGACTCTAAAGCAGCGGCGGACGTTTTGATAATGTCGTCGACATTGTCGGCGTCCAGTGCGTTTTGGACCGCCTCGGCGACCTTGCGCTCTTCGCCGGAAAGGTTGGCGAACATATCCGGCATGGGGCGCGCGGGCCTCTGCCGGCCCTTGCGCGCGCCAGGGTTGGATTTCATCCCCGACATCGCGGCGCGGACCGCCTCGACCGGGTTGTCCTTCGCCTTGCGAGATGCCGTCGCCTTTTCCGAAGCGGCGGCATCGACGGGCCGCGAAGGTTCGCCGCCGCGGCGGGCAACCACGAAGTAACCGCCTGCCGCGACAACGGCTACGGCTATTCCAGCAAGAACAGACTTGTTCATATCGCTACCGTATGCAGGTCACTCAAGCGAACCGATTGTATAGAACCCCGCTTTTTTGACGGATACCCTCAGCGTCTCGCTGCCTATGTAGCCTGTGATTTTGGCGCTGTAGCTCTTCAGCTTCTTCTCGCTCTTGGCGACATAGATCTTGAACGAGCCGGTGACCTTGCCTGTCTTTTTGTTGACGCTGATTTTGAGCCCGCTCGGATTGTCGTCGGAGGTCGACACAAAGTCCCCTTCCTTCTTGCTGTACTTCACGCGCCCGGCCTTAGGGGTCTTGAATTTCTTGCCCGTCCACTCGACGTCGACACCGTCCGGCAGATACTCGCCGAGAACCTCGAATCCGCCGATTTCATCTGGCAGTTCATCGACCGTGAACGTCAGGGAATCTTCCGGCTCAAGGAAAATCTCGCCATAAGAAAAGGTCTTGTTCTTCGACTTGGAGAATCCAAGCAGAGGAATCGCGGCCGCCATGAGAGCTGAAACAAGGTATTTGGCTTTCATTTTCTGTCCTTTCTGTCGTGAATCGTCCCACTGCGGGGCGATTGAGGGTATTATATCAAAAAAGTCGGGGGAATTGGTATGGTTTTTTCAGAATGCGCAAGATTCCGCGAAAGCGGGCGGCGCAATCTGTCAGACATCTATGCGCAGGAGCTGCGCCGCATTGCGCCAGCAAATGCGCTCCAGATCGCCGGCACCGAGCCCGAGATCCAGGAGAGACTCGAGGGTGCGCCCGGCGTCCTGCCACGGCGCGTCGGACCCGAAGAGCGTCCGCTCCGCGCCGTGCTTGGCGATCATTCGCGAAATCTGCGCTTGAGGCATCCAGCCGAACGTATGCGAAAGGTCGAGATACACGTCTTCGCCGCACAGCACCTCTTCGGACTCGTCCCACATGTGAAAGCCCCCCAGGTGGGCGGCGACTATGCGCAACGCCGGGAAGCGTCTGTGCAGACGCAGTATCTCGCCGGGAGTAGAGTGGTACGGCGGCTCGAAGACGCGCTCGCCGCCGGCGTGGAGGTATGCGACGAGCCCGAGGGCGGACATTTCCTCCCAGCAGCCGTCCATCTTCGCGTCGTTGAAGCGAAAGCCTTGATACTCCGGGTGGAACTTCACGCCGGCGAAACCGTCCGAGGCGATTGCGGCGAGAGTGGCGTGGACGTCATCCACGTCAGGATGCATGGCCGCGAGCGAAACGACAGCGCGCGGCGCGGCGTCCCGGTCGCAGCGGTTCACGCCGGCGGCCCACGCGTTGACGTGCGCGACCTGGTGAACATCGGTCGCGACGGGCAGATTCACCGCGACATCTATGCCGCACTCTGCGTTTCGCGCCTCGCAGCCCGCGACACTGCCGTCGAACGCCGGCGGGTTGCCGAACCGCTTCGAGAGCGCCGCAACCACTTTCGCCGCAATAGCGTCGGGGTACAAATGCACGTGCGAATCTATGACAGGGTGGTCGAGCCGCACTTGGGCGCCTCCTCGATTACAGATTGTTCACAACGCGCTGCCGGGAAAGAACGTACCGACCGACTTGCCCTGCGCCAGGTCGGCGAGCACGCCGCGCCGGCCATTGGCTATGAACGTGTCGATGCCTGCGGCGACGGCGGCTTTGACGGCCTTGAGTTTGGAGTCCATGCCGCCCTTTGACAACTTGCCCTTCTCGCCGGCACGGACGAGTTTCATGACGTTTCTGAAGTTCTGCACCTCGGGGATGCGCCGCCCGTCTGCGTCCAGGAGTCCATCGACGGTCGTCAAAAGCACGAGCGCGTCGGCTTTGATCAGCTTCGCGATCAAAAACGACAGCCAGTCGTTGTCGCCGAAAGTCTTGCCTTTGAGTTCGTCGTCCGCGACGACGTCGTTTTCGTTGACGACCGGCACGATGCCAGCGCGGACCAGGTGGTCGAGCGAACGCTTGACATTCTGGCTCGGGCGGCGTTCTTCGAAATCGGCGTGGGTGAGCAGCACTTGGCCGATTTTCACGCCTCGGGCGGCGAACAGCCTCTCGTACTCGCATATGAACCGCGCCTGGCCGACGGCGGCGCACATCTGTATGTCGTTCGTGTCCGCCGGCCGGGCTTTGAGGCCGAGCGCCTCCACGCCGGCGGCGACCGCTCCGGACGAAACGAACACCACCTCGCAGCCTGCGGAACGCAGACTGCAGATTCCGTCGACGATTCTCTTCAGCGCCGCGCGGTCGGGACGCCCCGCCTTGTTGGCGATTGCGTGCGTGCCGACCTTGACCACGACCCTGCCCATATAGTTTCTAATGCGCATGACAGAGCGTAGTATAGCAAAAACTCCGTCCGCGCGCCAGTATCCGGCGAACGTCGCAGGCGTCGCGCGTCATGACCAGTCGACAAGTATCCTGAAGACCCGGCCGGGATCTGCGGCCCAGCGTTCCATCGCGGCCTTTGCGCCGTCGGGCTTCACGACGGCGCTGACGAGGCCGTCCACTTTCGCCGCGCCCGAGGCCAGGAGGCGCATGACGGCGCGAAAATCGCCGGGCGTCGCGTTGCGGCTGCCGCGTATGTCGAGTTCCTTCTGCACGAAATACTTGGTCTGGAACGCGACCTCGCTTTTCGCGTAGCCTATGCAAGCGACGCGCCCGGCGAACGCCGCGGCGTCGATTGCGGCGACATACGTCGCGGGAGAGCCGACCGCTTCGATCACGACATCGGCGCCGTCGCCGCCCGTAAGATCGAGAACGCCCTCGGCCGCCGGGGTTTTCGCCGAGTTGACACCATATGCCGCGCCGAGCGACTTCGCGATGGCGAGCTTCTCGTCGGATATGTCCACCGCGATGACTGTCGCGCCGCGGCGCGCCGCGCGCGCAATCGCGCCGAGACCGACCATTCCGCAGCCGATCACCGCCACGACATCGCTGTCGGTCACGGCGGCGCGATCCACGGCGTGGAACCCGACGCTCATCGGTTCTATCAGCGCGGCGTCTCTCGGCGAAATACCCTGGTCGACCGGCAGGACCTTCTGCCACGGCAGCGCAATATATTCGCGCATCGCGCCGTCGCGCTGGACGCCGAGCGTCTCGTTGCGCCGGCAGGCGTTGGGCCGCCCGCGCCTGCAGCTGGTGCACATGCCGCAGTTGGTGTACGGGTTCACCGTCACTACATCGCCCGGCTTGAGGCCGGCGGGCACGCCGGGCCCGAGCGCGGATACGACCGCGCCTATCTCGTGGCCCGGCACGACATTGGGCCTGGCCATCGTATTGCGTCCGAGAAAGGTGTTCAAATCGCTCCCGCAAAAGCCGACGTGCGAAAGCTTCAGCAGCACTTCGCCAGCGCCCGCGCTCTGCGCAGGTTCGTCCTCGACCGTCATCTCGCCGGCTTTGGGTATATGAATCGTTTTCATGTCTGTTTCTCCTTGGCGTCTCATCGACAAGCGGAAATTATACAACATATTGCGCCTCGCGCGGGAAAAGCGTTGCGTTTAACGTTAAATTAACTTATAATATCCGGCGTGAAACGAAAAAAGATATCTCTTGAGGACATTGCGAAACGCTTCGGGGTTTCGCTGATGACCGTGTCGCGCGCGCTGCACGGCAGATTCGGGGTCAGCGAGGAGACCCGTCGCAAGATTGTCGCTTTCGCCGAGGAACTCGGGTACATACCGTCGCGAGACCTCTACCAGCTGAGAGCCGCGAAAGCGTCCATGACGGTCGGGCTTGTCGTACCGCACCTCTCGGACACGATTTTCCCGGAAATGTTCGAAGCAATCGAATCGTTCTTCTCCGAACGCGGCTGGCGCGTCATGATGTGCTGTTCGTACGACTCGACCATCAAAGAATACCGCGCGATGTCGTCGCTTCTCGAACTGGGCGTAGACGGCGTGATATGGTGTCCGGTCGACATCGACGGCTACACTCACATGCGCGACACCCTCAAGAAATCCGGCAGGCCGTTCGTCTTCGTCGACCGTCTCGTGCCGGGCTTCGACGCAGATTCCGTCACGGTCGACGATCGCGCCGCCATGAAGCGGCTCGTCGCGCATCTTGCCGGACGCGGCCGCCGGCGCATCGCCTATCTCGGCGCGTCCGGCCCCGTCTCGTGGGTCGCCAGAGAGCGCAAGGCCGGCTATTTCGCCGCGCTCAAGGCGGCAGGTCTCCCGCGGGACAGGCGCATCGTCATGGACGCCGGGGCGGACTTTGCATCGGGAGCCGCCGGCGCGAAAGCACTCATGGCGCTTTCGCCGCGACCGGACGCGATATGCTGCTACAACGATCCGCTCGCGCTTGGCGCGGAGGCGGCTCTTCTCGAAATGGGTGTCGCCATCCCGCGCGAGTGCGCCATAACCGGTTTTTCCGACACTCTCGCCACATCTCTGGCCGCGGTTCCCCTGACCACCGCGCGCCAGGACGCCGCGACCATAGGCCGGGAGGCGGCGCGGCTTCTGCACAACAGGATTGTCTCCTCTCACGGCAAAGGATGCGTGAGAAAGACGATACCGACCGAAATCATAATACGCGCTTCTTCGGGCGGGCCCCCGCAAGAGACCTCTACAGCCCGTCCCAGAACCATTCCGGAACTTTCGCAGTCGCGTAAGAGGCGTTCTTGAGTATGCGCCCGGGCGAGGAAGTGTTGAGCGCGACGGCGTCGAAGCCGAGGCGGTAGGCATACTGCACAGCCGGCACGGCAGGGTCCAATCCAGCCTCGCGGCAACGCGCGAGATACCGGTCGCGGAACTCGAACGCGGCGGCGTCCCTGGTCCTGTCCGCCTTGCGGTAGTCGAGCATGTCCGACCCCATGAGAAAACCGCCGTTGAACACAGCGGAATCGATGAGCGTCACGCCGGCGTCCTTGAGCCGCGCGACGAAATCCAGAAGTTCGGGAGGATGTACCAGGAGCGTCGGCGCGCAGGCGAACATGGCCCAATCGAAACGGACGCCGCGATTCCACAGTTCGCGTATCACGCGCCAGTCTTTCGAGCCGACGCCCACCGATTCGACGCCGCGGCCGGAGTCCTTAAGGCCGAAAAGCGTCCTGTAGGCGCCAAGCACGTCGTCCATGCCGCCGCCGCCCGCGAGGAACTCGTCGGGGTCGTGCACGCTCGCCATGCGTATGGCGTACCCGCCCAGAAGTTCGCACGCTTCTTCAAAGCAGTTCATTATGCCTTTCGCCGATATATCCTGGACGGCATCCCACTCCAGACCCTTCCACGCGCCAGGTTCGAATGTCGGCTCCTCGCCCGGCGAAAGCCGCCGCGACCTGCGCCAGCCCAGCTTCACGCTTATGTCTATGTCGCCGCTTGTCTTGCCGAGATGCCGCAGCGCCGCGCCTATGCATTCGAGAGAGAGCCCGGCGCCGTATTTGCCGGCCGAGTCGATGACGGGCTTGTCAAAGGCCTTGAACCACTCGGACGCAATCTCCACCTTTGTCTCGAAAGGCACTACCTTGTAAAGATTGCCCAGACATGATGTCCCGAAGATTATGGGTTTCATCGGCTCAACCCTCCTTTTCCTGCAAGTTGTAGAAGCGCACCGCAGTTCGCCACATCACGGCGTCGCGCTCGCCGGACGAAAGGCGCGAGGCGAAATCCTCCACGACGCCCCGCCAGGCGGCGTACGGCATGTGCGCCGTGACGACAGGCCAGTCGCTGCCGAACATCAGGCGATCGGGCCCGAACGCCTCAAGCGCGACTTCGAGATACGGACGAAGCGACGCCGGGTCGGTCCTGCCGACCTCGGTGACAAGGCCCGAAAGCTTGCAGCGCACGTTTTCGCGGCGCGAAAGATCCTGCACGAGCCTGCGCCACGACGCGAAATCCCGCGGCTTGCCGAGATGGTCCAGGACAAGCCTTGCATCATCCGGCATGGAGTCCACGAATTTTATGGTGTTGGGGAGATGGCGTTCGAAGACGAGTATGTCGTACGCCAGAGCGCGCGACAGCAGGCGGCGGACGCCGCGGCGGAAATCGTCGCGGAGTATGAAGCCGTCGTCCGGCTCGTCTTGGACGACATGGCGAAGCCCCGCCAGCCCCGGGCGGCCGGCGTAACGATCGAGCGTCTCTTCGAATCCGGGGGAAGCTATGGGCAGCCAGCCCACGACACCTCTTATGAAGTCGTGCCGGGCGGCGAGTTCGAGCAACCAGTCGGTTTCTTCAACGCACTGTCTGGCCTCGACCGCCACGCACGGATCGAACGCCGCCGCGTCGCCGGGCAGAAAATCGCGGCGCAATCTGGCGTCGTCTATCCACGCGAACGCGCTGTCGCTGTATTTCCAGAAGTGTCTGTGCGAATCTATAGTCATGCCGTGCTCCCTTGGAATCTGCAGAATCCGCCGCGCGGGCTTTGTCCGCGAGGGCTGACATGATTATAGCAAAACGGGCGCACCGGTCCCGGCACGCCCTGTTTTTAACGTTTAATTAACGCCGCGCCCTGACCGCGGCACCCGGCGAACGCCTACTGGACGAGCACTTGACGCTGCTCGTAGTGCCCAGGCTGCCATACGCGCACGATCGTGCCGTTGGACTGCACCTGGTCGACATAGCGGCCCTCGACCCACACGCTCTGCGTCGCGTAGACGCTCTGCGGCTGCACGACGACAGGCTGCGGCACGACGACAGGCTGCTGCACGACGACCGGCTGCTGCACGACGACGGGCGCCGGCGAGACCACTACCGGGGCGGGACGCGACACCACCGTTTCTGCGAACACCCCGCCGACGAAACCGCCGACGAAACCGGGCCAGAAGTTCCTGCCTCCGCGACCCCACGTGCTGTGGCTGTGGTGGTGGTGACGGACGGGCGAATGCATCATGACCGGCCTCGGACCGCCGAATCCGCCTCTAGGCGCGCCTCTGTGTCCGCGGGCGAAGCACACACCTGTACACATGACGGACACCGCCGCCAAAACCATTGCTTTTCTTATGTTGTTGTTCATTTTGCACCTTTACTTTCTCCGCTTTCTCGCGGTTACATGGGGTTAGGCGAGGAAGCGCCGGGATTCTGACAAAAAAGTTTCATGTTTTTTTCATTCAGTCCAAAACCCCCTTCGACGGCGGCTCTGAATCATCCCACCACGACCCTTTCGAAGACGATATGCGCGCTATCGGCTTCGTCGTCAGCTGCTTGCCCTTCGCCCCGGCGTTGCGTATTATCACGACATCCTGGTTCTCGGGCTTGCCCGTCTCTGTGTTCATGCGCTTGACCTGCTCTTTCGGCAGGAAGTGCTGCTGGTGTATTTTCTGGCCTTTCGCGGGCTTGAACTTGACGTATATCGTCTCGGGGCAGCCCTCTTGGAAGAACAGTATCTTGGACTTCGGCTTTTCCGGCGCGAGTCTGTATTCCTTGTTGCGTATGAGCCCGCCGAAGCGGAAGCGCTTTATGTAGCTGAAGCCGTAGCCGCCCTCCTCGTACACGCACGTGAAATCCCTCGTCTCGCGGTCTTTCTCCTGGTCGTAGCGTATGACGGCCAGAAGATCCTTGTCGACGAAGATTTTGTCTTCCGGCTGGAGTTTCTTGAAGCGGCCGTCCTTCCACACGAATATGAGCTCGTCGAGCGACGAGCATTTGAACAGTTCGTCGCCTGTCTTGAGGCCCGAGCCTACGTAGTGGCTCTCGCGGTCCCACTTGATCGTCAGTTCGCTGGCGGTAATCGCCTTGACGTCCACTTGCTTGAAGGCCGCTTTGGCGACTTTCGTGCAGCGCGGGTACTTCTTCTGGTAGTCCTTTACGAGTCCCTTCAGATACTTTACGACGAACGCGCGCAGATGCACGAGATTGTCGTTGACTTCCTGCTCTTCCTTCTTGATGTTTTCGATTTCCTGCCGGTTCTTGTCGATGTCGAACTGGGAGATTCTGCGTATCTGCAGCTTCAGGAGCCTCTCGACATCGTCAGGCGTGACGTCGCGCCGGAGTTCCGGCCTGAACGGCTTGAAGCCTTCCATCACGGTCTTTTGGACACCCTCGTATGTCTTTTCGCTCTCGATGCGCTTGTAGATGCGCTCTTCGATGAATATGCGGTCTAGCGTCCGCGCGTGGAAGAGATCGTCAAGCTCCGCGAGGCGAATCTCCTGCTCCCGTTTGGTCAGCGCCATCAGCCTGTCGACATTCTTCTTCAGGATGTCGGTTACGGACATGAGCTTCGGGCGGCCTGCGTCCAGCACGATCGGACGGGACGCTATGGACTTCTCGCAGTTCGTGAAGGCGTAGAGCGCGGTCATCGTCTTTTCCTGGCTCGCTCCGGCCTGCAGTTCCAGTTCGATCCGCACGCTCTCGCTCGTCAAGTCGTGGATCTTCCTGATCTGCACCTTTTTCTTCTTTACGGCGTCTTCGATCGAGGCCGAAATGGTATCGGTCGTCTCGCCCCAGGGCAACTCGGTTATGACGAGTTTCGACTTGTCCTCCGGCTCGATTTTCGCGCGCACCTTGACCTTGCCTAGGCCGTCCTGATACTCCGTAACGTCCATGATCCCGCCGAGCTGGAAGTCGGGATAGAGCTCGAAGGGCTTCTTCTGCAGAAGGCATATCTCGGCGTTCAGAAGTTCTATGAAATTGTGGGGCAGTATCGCGGTCGACAGGCCGACTGCAATGCCGTCGGCGCCCATCATAAGAAGTAGCGGTATCTTGGCGGGCAGATACACCGGCTCCTCTTTGCGTCCGTCGTAGTTCGGGACGAAGGTAGTGGTCTTCTTGTTGAAGACCTCCTTTCTGGCGAGTTCCGTAAGGCGGCACTCTATGTACCTCGTCGCGGCGTGGGGCATGCCGGTGTACAGCGAACCGTAGTTGCCCTGTCCGTCGATCAGATATCCCTTGCCTTCGCCCCAGAGTTTGTTGGCCAGCACGACTATCGCGTCGCCGATCGACGCGTCGCCGTGCGGATGGTACTGCATCGCGTGGCCGACGATGTTCGCGACCTTGGTGTACCGGCCGTCGTCTTTCTCCCAGA
>CAMOXA010000035.1 GCA_946628745.1 uncultured Verrucomicrobiota bacterium
AGGGTCGGCGTAATCGCGGCAGTCGAGCAGCACCACCTTGCCGCGCAGATAGCCTGCCGAAACCATGCGCCCGCCCAGACGCGTCTCGGGCGAGATGCCGTCCCATTCATAGCCGCCGAAAGCGCACGCCGCGATGGCGAGTGCCGCAACACCAGATAAAAGTCCTTTAATCATGACGGCGTATATTTTACCACAAATATCGGCGCATGGGCGGCATTTTGTGATATAATTTACGGCGTGACAGGAATACGCCATATCAAAAAGACCGCTTTCGCCCTCGCCGCGGCGCTCGTGGCGGCGTCGGCGACTGGCGCGAAAACGCCGCTCATCCCTGCGCGGGAATGGGCCATGATACGCCAGGTCGCCGTCAACTACGACCTCGACGAGGAACGCACGTGGCTGCTCGCCGCCATACGGCGCCACGAGAACGGGCGGCCGGGGCTGGAGTTCGGCGTAGGCGGGCCGATGAACTCCGGCCATCGCGCGCATCGCTATCAGGACGGGACGAAGTCTTTCTACATTCAGGCGATGTGGGCCGCAGGCACGATAAAGCGGCACTACACGGGGGACGTCGAGGCGTTCGGGCGGCGGTACAATCCGCCGACGCCGAAGAAATGGTCGGACGGCGTCAGCTCGCTCATTCGCCGTCTGAAAGCCGAAAACGGCGGCAAGCTGCCCGGCGCCAAGCCCGCCAAGCGAAAAATATCCTATCCCTAGCGGACTGCTATTCGAGCGGCTTGACTTTAAGGGACCTTAGCCACGTGCGACCGCCGGAAGGCGCGCTGTCGTGGTGGAACAGCCACCAGCGCCCGTCCACCTCGCTGACGCAGTGGTGCGTCGTCCAGCCGACCTGCGGCTCCAGCAGCCTGCGCGTGTAGCGGTACGGTCCGTACACCGACTCGCTGACCGCCTCGCATATGAAATGGGTGTCGCCTGTCGAATACGTGAAGTGGTAGAGGCCGTCTTTGAAGTGCAGCCAGCTCGCCTCGAAGAACCTCCGCGCGTGGTCGCCCGCCTTCAAAGGCTCGCCGTTCTCGTCCAGTATCACGAGATCGCGCGGCGCTTCGGCGAACGACTTCATGTCGGCCGACATCCTGGCGATCTTGGGCCAAAGCGCCGGTTCGCCGTCTTGCGGCTCCAGCGCGCAGCGCGTTCCGTCAGGCAGAGTGTCCTCTTCGGCGGAATGCACGGCGGCGTTGTCGCGGTAGCGCTGCAGCTGGCCGCCCCAGAGTCCGCCGAACGCGATGAAGCACTCCCCGCTCTTGGGGTCGTCAAAGAGGCACGGGTCTATGGAATAGCTCCCGGCTATCGGCTCCTTCTCGGCGGTAAACGGACCCTCGGGACGGTCGGCGACGGCGACTCCCAGATGAAAGACGTCCGACGCGTCCTTCGCGCTGAATACGAGATAGTAGCGCCCGTTCCTTTCCGCCACGTCGCTGTCCCATAGCTGGCGCTTCGCCCAGGGCACGTCCTCAAGGCGCAGAATGACGCCGCGATCGACGACTTTGCCGGTCATCGGGTCCAGCCGGCCGGCGGCGTCCGGCAGCACTTCGAGCGCGTGGTAGTCGACCATGTCGAAATGGTCGCCGTTGTCGCGCTCGGGTATTCCGCTCTCGCGGTCGTGGCTGGGGTATATGAACAGTCTGCCGCCGAACACGTGGGCCGACGGGTCGGCCATGTAATCTTCGGGCCAAAGGTATCTCGCTTCCATTTTCATTCTCCTTTTCTGGCTTCAATCTCTTTGTTGATGCGCTCGACGTCCGCGTCGCTCAGCGGATACTTCGCGATGATGTACATGGCGAGCGCGAGCAGAGCTGCGGGTATCACGCACACGAGCCAGCGAATCCCCTCCTGCGCGAGAGGCGTCTGGTTCTCGAGTCCGTTCATGAAGTACGCGCCGGCCGCGTTGCCGACGGACATCATGGCGAACGCCGTCACGAAGAACAGCGCGAGTATGCGAAGAGGCCTGTTGCGCAAGAACTCCGTCCACAAATCGCTGACGCGCACTTTCTCCGTCGCGGCGGCGTCCATGACGACGCGTTCGCGCGTCTGCGAGAAGCAGAACACGAGCAGCGCGAAACCTGCGAGCGCGAAAACGAGCATTGCCGTGAACCAGGCGTCCGGCGAGGCGGGCAGGGTGGACTTTTTGGCCGCGGCGGGCAGGTAGCCGGTCCACGCCAGAATCGCCCCCGGCACGACACCGCCGAGCGCCATTCCCGCCTTGTAGAAAATACCCGTAAGCGCGCTGACTATGCCCGAGATGCGCTTGCCGGTCGAATGCTCCGAATAGGATATCACCTCGGGCACGAGCGCCCACATGTAACCCGTGGCGACGATCACGCCCGTCGACTTGACGAACTGCGCGATGCAGACCCAGACAAAATGGTCTTCGACCCTTCCAAGGCGGCTTATCACGTAAAGCATCGCCATGCCGGCGATCGCCACGCCCAGAAACAGGTAGAACATGTTCTTCTTGCCGACGACCCGCTTTATGGCCGGCACGAGCGGCATGAACACGAACGACGGCAGGGACCCGAGACCCATAAAGAGCGCCATCTCCCACGGCATCTCCGCGCCCGTCGCGAGCGCCGCGACCAGAAGCGGCACGCCCGCCGACACGGCGAGTCCGCCGACGTTCGCCATGAACATTCTGACGCTGGTGAGAATCGTCACCTCGTCCGTGTCGCGCGAGAGGGATGAGTTCAGCGCGCCGTAGGGCACGTTCACGAGCGTGTAGAGCATCGAGAGCCCGACGTATGTCACATACGCGTACGCGACCTTCGCCGCGCCGCCACCGCCGGCGTCGCCGAACGGATTCCAGAAACACAGTATCGCCAGAACCGTGAGCGGCAGGCCGGCCAGCACGAGATAGGAGCGGTACTTGCCCCATCGCGGATTGTGCTTGTCGACGAACGCCCCCACGAGAGGATCCCACAGAACGTCCACAATCCGCACCACGAGAAACATCGTAGCCGCCGTCGCCGGACTCAGCCCGTAGATGTCGGTGTAGAAAAACAGCAAATACATGCTGATTGTCTGGTATATGAGGTTCTGCGCGAGATCCCCGCTGCCGAATCCGAGTCGCACCAGCCACCCGAGACGGCCCGAGCTTGACCCGGTCTTGCTTGCTGATTCTGGTTTCATGGCGTTATTATACCAAATTATGCGCGCCGGCGGTATAGCCCGAACGGGCGACACGCGTCCGGCGGCGCGCTAGAGGCCGAGGCGGCGGACTGCCGCGAGAAACTTCGCCTTGGCTTCGCCAAGCCCTGTCGCGGCGCCGTCGAACTCCGCCCCGGCGCGCGACCTGTCGTACGCGACGCGGCCGCCTGCGATTGTCATGGCGACGTCGCTTGAATGCATCGAGTGTACGACGAGGTTGGGGATGTCGATCGCCGGCAAGAGGTGCGGCTTGTCGAGATCGACGACGCAAAGATCCGCCAGTCTACCGACCGCTATCTCGCCCGCGTCGCCGATCCCGAGCGCCCTCGCCCCGTTCACGGTCGCCATCTCGATCACGTCCCACGGCGAAAGCACTGTCGGATCGTTCGCGAGGCCTTTGTGCACGAGCGAGGCGAGATGCATCTCTTCGAACATGTCGAGATTGTCGTTCGAGGCCGGGCCGTCGGTGCCCAAAGCCACGTTGACGCCCAGCTCCATCGCCCGGGCGACCCTCGCGAATCCGCTGCCCAGCTTCATGTTGCTGGTGGGGTTGTGGACGAGCGCGACGTCGTGCTCCGCCATTATGCGAAAGTCGTCGTCCGTGCACCACACGCAGTGCGCGGCGTATCCGCCATTGTCCAGAAGCCCGGTTCCGGCGAGGTACGCGATCGGCGTCTTGCCGTGGCGGCGGATGCAATCTTCGTGTTCGCGCCGCGTCTCGCTGACATGCACGTGCAGTCTCCGCCCGAGCTCGCGGTTCGCGGCGGCTAGGCCGCGGCAGAACGCCTCGTCCGTGAGATATTCGGAATGGACGCACACGTCCATGTACACGTCGCCCTTCGCCGTTTCGCGCATCCGCCGGTTCCAGTCGCGCGTGCCGGCGATGCACTCGTCCAGGCGGCCCGGCGCATTGGACCGGCCCGGTATGCAGACGCGCGCCCTCATGCCGAGTTCCAGGAACGCATTCGCGTAATCGCCTTCGTACATGTCGGCGACGCACGTCGTCCCGCCCGAGAGCATTTCAATCGCGCCCCACACCGCGCCGGCGCGGACATCCTCGTCTGTCATTTTCGCCTCGACGGGGAATATCGCCTCCTCCAGCCACCGCTGCAGCGGCAGCCCGCCGCCAAAGCCGCGCACAAGCGTCATCGGCGAATGGCAGTGGCAGTTCACGAGCCCCGGCATGACGAGGCGCGGGTGCTTTACATCCGCCGGATACGGCGGCGTCGCGAGTTCGACCGCCGCGATGCGTCCGTTTTCGATGGCGATCGAACCGTAGCCGGTCTCGCGGCCGGGCAGAAGAATCCAGCATTCGTCCAATGTCTGTCTCATAGTGTCATCTCCGCTACGGCCGCGTCTATCCTGTCGGGTATCGTCACCGGCAGGGCGTGTTCCGCGCCCGGTATCATCTCGACGAGCGAACCTGGAAAGACCGCTTCGAGAAACTTCGCATTCTCCGGCCGGACGATTCCGTCGCGCTCGCTCTGGAATATCCTGACGGGGCAGTGAAGCTTCCCGCTGGCCATGAGGTCGATAAGCCTCAGCCTCAGGTCCGTCGTCCTCAAATATTCAAGCCCGCGCTTGAGGTTGCGGTCGCAGTCCACCATGTAGACTTTGGGCTTCCCTTCAGGCGTGCCGAAGAATCCTTCGCCGTTCGTCATCTTGAGCCCGAGTTCGAGCGCGGCGAGGCGGCGTTCGGACATACCCGCCCAGTTGGCGGCTTTCATCATCCGCGCCGTCGCCGCGACGAGCACGAGCCCGCGGATTTTCTCCGGGAATTCCAGCGCGAGGCGCAGCGCCGTGCTGCCGCCCATCGACCAGCCGACGAGGACCGCGCCGTCATCCGTCCCGCGCAGCGCGGCTTCGGGCTTCGCGTCCAGCTGTTCGACATAGCCGAACACGCGCTCGCGCGGGAACATGCAAAGGTCCCACGCGTGTTCGCTGGCCGCCCAGCCGTTCAGAACGAATGTTTTCACGACGCCCCCCTAGGTTCGAGCCGACGCCGTCAGTTGGCCCAGTCGGCCGCGTACTGCGCGCCCTTCCACGTGTTGCCCTGCGAGTCGATGACGCCCGCGAAAGTCACGGTGTAGCCGGAGTTGCCGGTTCCGTTGTTCATCGCGAAGCACAATAGATAGTTGCGGTAGAATGTTTTGTCCAGCGTTTCGTTGCGCGGCAGGTTCTCGAAGTATTTCGTGTTTATTTCGCTGTCGCGGCCCATGCCGAGCACGACGACGCGCTTGCATATTCCGCGCTGGAAGTACGTCTCGGGAGAGGATGCCGAAAGCCCGCCCACGTTGTTCGTCGGGGCGAAATCGAGCCCGAGATCGCGGTATATCGACTCGCACTTGACCGGATTGAGCACCGCCACCGCGGATCCGTTCGTAAGCACCACCGGATACGCCGCGCTCAGGTCCGGGCGCATCCCCGGTCCGCCGCCGGTCGCGTGCAGGCCGTAGGTCCTGGCGTATTCGCTGTCGGCCCACCGCCATGTCGCCGCGGCCTGGGAGTTCGCGTAGTTGTGGCGCGACACGATTCTGATGCCCGCCTCGTCAAGCGCGGCGACTTCGCGTCCGGTGAGATAGTGCAGCCCCAGGCTGTTGGCGAAGGCCCCGAGCCCGACGTTCTTTTCGTGGGCGGACTCAAGTTCCGCCACGACGCCCGTCGTCGCGCCGTCGGCGTTGGCGACGGCTGTCGAGTATTTGATGCCGCAATATATGCCCGGTATTATGCCGCCGCGGCCGTCGTACCACGCGTCCGACCACGCGTACTCACCCTCGGCGCCCGTCGCGTCGCCGCCCCCCATCGCGCAGTCGACAAGCGATTCGCAGTAGGCGAAGGTGCCCTTCACGCGCTCTTCCTTCATATCGATCGTGGCGAGCGCCGTGCGCACCGTCCTGTCTATGTTCTTTATGTTCGCGACGTTCGCCCGCCTCGCCGCGGTCTTGCGCACATCCGCGAATTTGCCGATCGCTATGACCGATATGATCGCGACTATGCCAACGACCAGTATGAGTTCGATTAGCGTGAAACCTCTTTTTGCTTGCATCTCTGCCTTCCTTTTCATCCTGATGAATCTCTTCGTGCGCCGACTCCGGCTTTCGGGAATTTAAACGCCGCGGGGCGCCTTGCGGTTCACGCGCCGGCGCAAGCGGACCGCAAAAACCCGACCGCCTCTTTGAGGAACGCCTCCGGGGTCGAAGCTCCGCTTGTGACCCCCAGCAGTTCCACGCCCTGGAGATCCAGCGCGCGCACCTCGTCCATGGTGCCGGCGAGATATGTGCGCACTCTTGAAACTTCGCAGAGCCGGCGCGTGTTCGACGACGTCTTGCTGCCGAGGACCAGCAACGCGTCGCCTTTGAAAGCCTTGACGGCGTCCTGCCGCTCCTTCGTCGCGCCGCACACCGCCGCGGTCGACTCGACTCGAAAACGCCTGCGGAGCGCGGCGACGACTTCGCCCACCTCGTCCGCATTCATTGTCGTCTGGCTCACGACTCCAAGCGCCTTGTCCGCGCCCGGGTCCGGCAGCGCCTCGGCCTCCGCGACGCTGCCGACGACAATCGCGCCAGGGACCTCGCCGAGGATTCCCCTCACTTCCGCATGCGCCGCCTTGCCGACTATCACGACCCCGAGGCCCTTCTCGGCGAAATCCCTCGCCGCCTTGTGGACGCGCTCGACGAAAGGACATGTCGCGTCCACGACCCTTAGCCGCCGCGCGCGCGCCTTCGCCCTCACAGCCGGGCTCGTGCCATGCGCCGGAAAAAGCACCACGGCGCCTTCGGGCACGTCGCCGGGATCGTCCACGAAGACAAAACCGCGCCGGCGCATGTCGCCGACGACAAGTTCGTTGTGCACGAGTTCATGCAGGCAGTAGATGCGAGGCTCGCCAGATTCCGCCAGCTTGTGCGCCTTTCCGAGCGCGCCTGTGACGCCGGCGCAGAATCCGTGCGGCTGCAAAACCTCGATGCGCACTCAGCTCCCCCGCCCTTCGCGGCTTTTCGCCTCGTCCCAGAGTTCGTCCATCTCGGCGAGCGTCATGTCTTTCAGGCTGCGGCCCTGCGCTTTGGCGCCGTCTTCCACCGTGCGAAAGCGGCGCGAGAATCTGGCCGTCGTCAGCTCAAGCGCGCTTTCGGCGTCGACCCCGAGGTGTCTCGCCAGATTGCACACCGCGAACACCAGATCGCCCAGCTCCTCCTTGACGCGCACCGAATCGGCCGGCGCCTTGCTTTTGCGCGCCGCGATCTCGGCCTTCAGTTCGTCGATCTCCTCCGAAATCTTCGCGAGCGGACCTTCCGCGTCCTTCCAGTCGAAGCCTACGCGCGCCGCCTTCTCCTGGGTGCGCTGGGCCTTCAGAAGCGCCGGCAGCGCCGCGGGCACTCCGTCCAGCGCCGAATGGCGGGCCTCCTTCTTGTGCTCCATCTGCTTGATCTGCTCCCAGTTCCTGAGCACTGTCGCCGAGTCTTTCGCGTCCACGTCGCCGAACACGTGCGGGTGGCGGTGCACCAGCTTGTCCGAAATCGCGTTGGCCACGTCGTCGAACGTGAACCGGCCTTCCTGCTCGGCCATTACGGACTGGAACATGACCTGCAACAGCACGTCGCCCAGTTCCTCGATGTGGTTGGCCTTGTCTTCGGGCCTGTCCATCGCCGCCAGGAGTTCGTAGGTCTCTTCGAGAACGCAGGGCTTGAGCGATTCGAGCGTCTGCTCCCTGTCCCAAGGACAACCCGTCTGCGGATCGCGCAGACGGGTCATTATGTCGTGCAGTCTTTCTATTCCGGTCATCTTCACTTGACCTTGAGCGCCGAAAGTATCTTTTTCGCCGCGGCCGTGTCGAGCGTCGTGAAAACGTCGTCCGCCCCGCCGAAGTCCTGGTACGCGACATGGTCGTTTACGACCGCGAAGGCGCCGAGCCCCGCCAGCAGCGCGCTCTTGACGCCATATCCCGACCCGGTGACGGCGACTGTCGTGAAGTTGCGCAGTTTGTTCATCGCGCATGCGCGGCGCCAGGCGTCCCACTTTACGCAGCCGTACGTCTGGGCCGTCTCCTGGTGCAGCACCGCCATGTCGCCGAGAATCGGCTCGAAGGCGGGTTTGACGGTCTCGATGTCCGCGCGCGTCGATATGACGACCCTGACGTCCTTGTCGACAAGCGTCTTGACGAAGTTGACGAACGACGGCGTGACGGCCTTGGGCACTGCGGTGTTGAGCGCCTTGACAAACGCCTCCGAAATGTCCTTCGCGGCCTTCGCGGCGGTCTTCTTCGTCTTCACTTCGGCGAAATACTCGGCTATCGCGCCCTGGTAGTTGCCGCCGGCGAGATACTGCGCCTCGATCCTGGCGCTGAATGGCACCTCGTCCATTTTCATCACGTCCGCAGCCGCCTTGTAGAGTATCTCGGCCCCGTTCAGCGCCGTAAAATCGAATTCGACGACGACGCCCTTCTTGATTTCTTCCTTCGTGTCGGCCATTGCGTCCTGGGCCGCGCTCAATTCTTCTGACATATCGAATATCTCCTTTGTTCGTTTGCCGCGGTACCCGCGATGCTATTTCTTCGCGGTGCGCCTCTTGCGCATCCCCGGGAAAATCGGTTTCATTTCGCCGTTCTCGTCCTTCCTGTACTCGCACTGGCCGATCTCGACGAGCATTTTGCGGAACGATCCCTTGCGGACGTTGAACGGCTTGCCGCCCTTGATGCGCTTGAAGTCGCACGCCTGGATCTTGCCGTTGTCGTCCTCGTCCTGTCCGACGACGCCCGACACGCCCTTGAGGGCGCACTCGACGGCCTTGCGCGCGCACGCTTCGATGAGATCGCGGTCTTTCTTGCACGGCGCCGCCGAACGGGCGAAGTAGCCCGACTTGAAGACCTGGACCTTCTCCGCCTTCAGCAGCTCGCCGAAACGCTTGCCGACGTACTGGCCGACATTGACCTTGTCGAGCCTCGGGTGGCCGAACGCGTCGCGCGGAACCGTCTCGCCGCGTTTTTCCATCTCCTTGATGATGTCGGCGACTCCGGCGCCTTCCGACACGAAGATGTTGACGCTGTCGTATTTGTCCATGATCGCGCGCAGGCGCTCCGCCTCGGCGGCGAAGTGGATGCGCGACTCGGGCACATACACCGCGTGCACGTCCTGGCGGCCTTTGGTGAGCATGAATTCCGGCAGGAACTTCGTCCTGGCGAGAAGCTTGCGGTAGCACTGCGCCGTCTTGTACGTCAGCCAGCCGCAATTGCGCCCCATTACTTCATGGATGGTGAGAGCGCGCGGATTCGCGCTGTTCTCCTTGACGACGTTCATGAAGAACCTCGCCCCCTCTTCGGCGGCCGTCCACGCGCCGAGCGACTGCCTGATAGGATAGACGTCGTTGTCGATCGTCTTGGGCAGGCCGACGACGATCAGCGGATAGTCGTTCTTCGCGAGATACTCCGCGAGGTCCGCGGCGGTCGTGTTCGTGTCGTCGCCGCCTATCGTGTGCAGCACGTCGACTCCGTCCTTGACGAGCTGGTCTGCGGCGACCTTGAGCGGATCCTCGCCCGCTTTCACGAGACCGCGCTTCACGCAGTCCGCGACGTTCGTGAGCTTCACGCGGCTGTTGCCGATCGGCGAACCGCCATGCCTGGTCAGGACGAGCGCGTTTTTGCGCACCACGTCCGTGACGGGTATCGAATCGCCTTTGAGCAGCCCCATGTAGCCGTTTATGTAGCCGATCATCTCGACGCCGGGGGCTTTCTTCGTGTACTCGTCGATCAGGAACCCGATCGACGAACTGAGGCACGGCGCGAGCCCTCCCGCGGTGAGAAACGCCACCTTCTTGACTTCTTTGGACATCTTGTTGTCTTGCTTTCTCTTTGTGTTGTGTTCTACTGAAATACGCCTGTCGGCCTTGTCTTCAGCCACGCAGCTTCTTCATGACATTGACCATCTCGACGGCGGCCTGCATGACGGAAAAGCCCTTGTTGCCCTGCTTGGTGCCGCAGCGCTCGACGGCCTGCTCGAGATTCTCGGCGGTGACCACGCCATCCAGCACCGGCACTCCGGTCTTGAGCGAAATGCGGCTGAACGCCTCGGCTGTCGTACCGTTGATGAGCGAGGCGTGCGATGTCGCGCCTTGCACGACCGCGCCGAGGCACACGACGGCGTCCACGCCGCTTTCCGCGAGCCGCTGCGCGACGACGGGTATCTCGTACGCTCCGGGCACGCGCACAAGCGTAAGGTCGCTTTCGTCGCCACCCATCCTGACGAACGCGTCGACAGCCCCCTTCACGAGCTGCTCGGTGAGAAAACTGTTGAACCTGCTGGCCACAAGAGCGATTCTGCAGCCGCCCGCAACGAGCTCTCCATTCACTTCTTTCATCTATCCTACTCTCCTCTTTCGTGGAAAACGGCGGAAATATTACCAAATATTGGCGGAAATGTCAAAAGGGAAGAGTAAAAAATAAATCAAAATTCCCCCTTGAGCGTCGCGCGGAAATTTGGTAAACTATTTGACGTTTGCGTTGGACCCGTAGCTCAGTCGGTCAGAGCAGGTGACTCATAATCTCCGGGTCGTGGGTTCAAGTCCCGCCGGGTCCACCAAACATCCCCCCTTTTCAGACGATCAGCATGCAGTCGCCGTAGCTGAAGAACATGTAGTTCGCCCGCACGGCCATTGCGTACGCGCACAGCATGCGCTCTCGCCCCGCAAGCGCCGACACCATCATCAGCAGGGTCGATTGCGGCAAATGGAAATTCGTCAGCATGCAGTCGCATATGCGAAACTTGTACGGCGGATAAATGAAAATATCGCTCGCGCCCGACCCCGCGGCGATTTTTCCGTCGTCGCTCGCCGCGGCGGCCGTCTCCAGCGTGCGCACTGTCGTCGAACCGACGCAGAAGACTCTGCCCCCGCGCGCCTTGCACGCGTTCACTGCGTCCGCCGTCTCCGGCGGGATCGTGAACGCCTCGAAGTCCATGTGATGGTCCTCGATGTTCTCGGCCTTTACGGGGCGAAAAGTGCCCGGCCCCACATGAAGCGTCACTGCAACCCGCGCTACGCCTTTCGCTTCGAGCGCCGCGAATATCTCGGGGGTGAAATGCAACCCCGCGGTCGGCGCCGCGACGGAACCGACGTGCTTCGCGTATATGGTCTGGTAGCGCTCGCGGTCTTGCGCCTCCTCGTCCGCGGTGCCCTGGCGCTTGACGTACGGCGGCACGGGCGTGTGGCCGAACTCGTCGAGAAGATCGGCGAGCTTTCGCTCGCAGCCGAACTCGACACGCCCCATCCCGATGCCTGCAAGCGGCTTCACGAGCGTAGCCTTCAGCTCGCCCGACGGACCGAACACCGCGACCTGCCCTTCGCGGCACTTCCGCCCGGACCCCAGCATGCAGTTCCAGACGAGGCTATCCAGCCCGTCTCCAGCCCCCGGCATAATCGCCGACCCGTCCACCGGCGCCGGCGAGACCATCAGCACTTCGACAGTGCCCGGAGTGTCCGCCCACGTGCCTATCAGCCGCGCCGGGAATACTTTGGTGTCGTTTACGACAAGAAGATCGTTCGCCGTCATGTAGTCGGCAATGTCGGCTATGTGCTTGTGCTCCAGCATCCCCGTGTCGCGGTGCAGCACCATCATTTTTTCCGTGCCGCGCCTTTCGGCCGGATGCTGCGCTATGAGCCGCTCGGGCAGCGGATACCAAAACTGCTTTGTCTTCATGGTGTGTCTGTCTCGCTTGTCGTTTGAAAAGAAAAACGCGACCCTTTCGGATCGCGCCTTCGGCTTTGCGTCGGTGCTCGAGAAAACAGCAGACATTTGGGGAGGGTTTCACCATAGGACCTTGAAGGTCCCGTCTCCTTAGAAAGGAGGTGATCCAACCGCTGGTTCCCCAACGGTTACCTTGTTA
>CAMOXA010000036.1 GCA_946628745.1 uncultured Verrucomicrobiota bacterium
GGGTTCGCCTCCCGGGTCCTTCTCGTACCTGTCGGTCGAAAACATCGTGTCCGGCCCGACGAAGCCCCTGTCTATCGCCGCCGCTGCCGTGATGACCTTCATGACGCTGCCGGGCTCGTAGGTGAAAGCCGTCGCGCGGTTGAGTCTCGCGCGCTCGGGCGCCTTGCCGAATTCGCGCGGATCGAAGTCCGGCAGAGACGCCATCGCGAGCACCTCTCCGGTCTGGGCTTCCAGCACGATGCTCCATCCAGCCGCCGCCCCGTATGCGGCGATTCCGTCCGCAAGCGCCGTCTCGGCCTCGCGCTGTATATTGTGGTCGATCGTAAGAAAAATGTTGGCGCCGTTTATCGGACGCACCATCTCCACGCGCTTTTCGATAATCTCCTTCCCGCGCCCGTCGCGCTTGCCGCGGATTCTCCCCGGTACGCCGCGCAGTTCTTTGTTGTAGCGCTGCTCGATTCCGCACGAACCGTTGTCTTCCTTGTTCACACCGCCGAGGACGTGCGAGAGACGCCGGCCTTCGAAGTAGTGCCTTTCGTGCGTCCCGTGCGCTATGACTCCAGCCACATAGCGCGAATCGGTCAGTATGTCGTGCGCCCTCTGGTCGCTCGACACGCGCAGGAGCTGATAACGGTTCTTGGTGTTCCGGCACATCGACAGCACCGTGCGATAGTCGAGCCCGAGAAGCTGCGCTATCGTGCGCGCCATCGCTTCGCGGCTGCGCGGTTTCTCGCCGCGGACCTTGACGACACTGTTCGTCATCGCCACAGGGTCCAGCCGGAATTCCCAGCACGGCGTGGACTTTACGAGTGGATAGGGCCTGCCGCTGACGGGATCGCACGTGCGGTCGAAAATCCCGCCGCGGATGCTTGGGACCTCCCGCTCCATGTCATATCGCGGTTCGGACTCCGGCGGGACGAGGTGCGCCCTGACGAGCTTCTGGCCCGTATAGCCGGAAAAGCCGCACAAAAGCACGACGGGCAGCCAGAAGCGTATGCTTTCTCCGCGCATGTTTGCCGGGCCCGGTTCCCTTGGCTACCTGCCGCTTCTGGACGCCGGCTTGAGCCTCGCCGAATATACGTTCTGCCCGCGCTGCCGGGCGAGCGCCACCGAGGTCTGGCCTGCCACCGGGCGGCCCGCCGAATCCATCCTGATCATCTGGTTCGGATGCGGCACTTTCATTGCGAGGCCCCATTTGACAAGCGCCCGGTCCAGATTGTCCGTCGACTTCATCGCGTCCCAGCGGGCCATGGAGCGCTCGAGTTCGGCTTCGCACTTGCCGAGCCTTCGCTCTTTCTCGTCGATTCTCTTCATGAGCTGATTGCAGCTCGATGAAGCGAGCAGATTGAGAATAACCATCACGAACAGCATCAGCATGACTGCGCCTATGTGCATCGTATGCACGGATATCCTCGACATCCTCTTTGACACTTTGCGGTTCTTTTTCATGCAATGCTCCTTGTATTTGTCTTTTCCGCGGCGCGCAGTTTTGCACTTCTCGCGCGCGCGTTTGAAATCATCTCTTCTTCTGTGGCCGTAACGGCCTTCTTTGTGACGAGCGCCACCCTCGGCAGCTCGCCTTCCCATGATTCGCCGCCTTGCTGCAACGACACCATCCGTCCCGCGTGGGAAGCGAAGAACCTCTTCACGACCCGGTCGGTCAGCGATTCAAAGGTTATCACCGCGAATCTCCCGCCCGGGGCGAGAAGCCCGAGCGCACCGTTGAGTGCGCGCTCAAGCTCACCCATCTCGTCGTTCACCTCCATGCGGAGCGCCTGGAAGACGCGCGTCGCGGGGTGATGCGATCCGCGCCTTCCCACGAGCCCTTCGACGAAGTCGGCGAGCTGATGTGTCGTCCGGAAGGGTCTAGGTCCCCGTTCCCTGACAATCGCGCCCGCGATTCTCCTCGCCTGAGGCTCTTCCCCCCATTTACGGAAGATCTCTTCCAATCTTTCCGCGCTCTGCGTATTCACCAAATCCGCTGCCGTCAGTCCCTGACTGCGGTCCATCCGCATGTCAAGGGGTCCGTTCCTGCGAAAGCTGAAGCCACGTCCGGCTTCATCCAGCTGAGGGCTCGACACGCCCAGATCCAAAAGCACTCCATCTGCATACTCCCATCCGTTTTCGCGGGCTATCTCCGCCAGACGCCCGTAGTTGCCTTTTACAACCTTCAGTCCTTCAAGCCCCTCGCCGGCTTTCGCCGACTGCGAGACTTCCCTCAGCGCCTGGTCGTCGCGGTCTATCCCAAGCACTAATCCGCCTTTGCGCAGAATCTCTCTCGCGTGCCCCGCGCGCCCAAGCGTTCCGTCCACATACCTCCCGCCGGGCTTCACGCCAAGCACTTCTATCGTCTCCTTTAGAAGAACCGGTTTGTGCATGCCCGCTTCCATATACCCGTCCCGATTCCCGTTGCGCGTCAGAAGCCTGCCGCCTCAAGCGCATTGCCCAATTCCGCCTGATCCACTTCCCCTTCCGGCGGAAGCGCCTCTGGCGACCATAGTTCTATCATTCGAACCGCACCCACCATCGCGACAGTCGTCGTCAAGTTCGCGAACTGAAGGAGCTTGTCGCTGATGCGGATGCGTCCCTGAACGTCAAGGGCCAGCTGCTCGGAGTTTGCACCGATTATATGAAGCGCCCGCGAAAGCGCCGGATCAAATAGCGCCTTCTCGCGCAACTTCGCAAGCCGCGCCTCCATCTCCTCCTGCGGGATGATGGTCAGGCACTTCCTTGCTTTGTCGGGCATCACGAATACGTACTGAGGATTCCCAAGTATCTGCCTCCATCCGGCAGGGATGGTAAAGCGCTTTTTGGGATCCAAGGCATGCTCATAGCGTCCCAGGAGGAACCCCATTTCACCGCCTGTCGACATCGCGACACTCTGGTTGCTTCCCATTGACATTTTGTGACACTATTATACACTTTATGACACCGAATGGCAACAGGAAATCTAAAAAAAGTTATAAGTGCAAAATTAGTCTATATTATTGATAAAACAGGCGTTTATAATTATCAATCGAACTTATATGTCTGCCCTGGCATCGGGGCGACGGCATTGGGTATGCCATGCTCCTTGAGAATTTGGGTCATGGCCGAAACCTTTTCGGGTTCGCCATGCACGGCGAAAGCATGCCGTACATTGTCCTTTATTTCATCAAGCCATTCAATAAGACCCGCCCGGTCGGCGTGCGCCGAAAGAGCATTTATCACTTCCACCTGGGCCTTGAGTTCGACCTCCTCGCCGAGAACCTTGAGCGGATTCCTCTTCTCGACGACTCTTCGTCCAAGGGTGTTCTCCGCCTGGAAGCCTACTATGAGTATGATATTGTCCGGATCCTGTACGGTGTGCTTCAGATGATGCAGGACCCGACCGCCCTCGCACATCCCGCTCGCCGCGATTATTATCATCGGCCCGGGCATGTCATTCAGTGCCATCGACTCCTCGGGAGTGCCGATGAAAACCATGCCTGGGAATTCCAGCGGATTCTTCCCCTCGGCGATCATCCTGCGGGCTTCTTCGTTGTACACCTCGCGATGGTTGGCGTATATGCGCGTAGCCTTCTGCGAAAGCGGCGAATCCACGAACAGTTTGACCTCGCGGGGCACCTTGCCCTTTTCGCGCAGCTTGTTCAAGTACCATATGATCTGTTGCGTGCGGCCGACCGAAAACGCGGGAATGAGCAACTTTGAATTGTGCCTGTCGATATATTTAAGGTACTTTTCCAGCCGCAGTTCCACATCGTCTGCGCTGGGATGGAATTTGTCGGCGTACGTGGACTCGATAAGAAGTATGTCCGCGCCGGCAGGGTATTCGAAGTGCCTGAGTATCGGCTGGTTCGGCTGGCCAAGGTCGCCTGAAAAAAGAATGCGGTGGTTGTGGCCGTGGTCGGACTTGATATCAAGCTGCACGAGAGCCGAACCGAGAATGTGCCCTGCATTGAAGAACTCGAGCGTGATGCCGCGCGCAATCTCCCGCGGTTCGTGCATATGGGTCGGCACGAAAAGCTGCATAAGCGCGTCGACATCCTTCTCTTCGTACAAAGGCTCGAAAAGGTGCTTGCCCTCCTTGCGACGCTTTTTGTTGATGTATTCGAGATCCCGCCGTTGCAGAAAGCAGGAATCCCTGAGCATGATATCGCAAAGTTCAGAGGTAGACTGCCGGGCGAACACCCTGCCGCGGAATCCCTGCCGCACGAGTTGCGGCAGGTTGCCGGAATGGTCTATGTGCGCATGGGAGAGTATCACATAGTCGACGGTTTTAGGGTCCAAAGGCAGGTTTCTGTTCTTCTCAAAAGCCTCCTTGCGGTGACCTTGATAAAGACCGCAGTCAAGAAGAATGCGTTTGCCGTTCGCCTCCACGAGATGCATTGATCCCGTAGTCGTTTGCGCCGCTCCGTAGAATGTTATTTTCATGGTGGATATTATAGCACAAACGTCTGCGCCCGGCAATCGGGAGTTTGCCCATGGTGATTGTGGGGTGTTTGGCACTATTGGTTGTTACGGGCGGGGTTGGGTGCTGTCTGGTGGTCCATTCAGAAGCCGGGCAGATTCATCTGCCCCGACACGCACACCTTGCGTCCCTTCGAAAGCGTCCTGTCGGACGTGTCGTAAACGACGAATTTTATTCCGTCGAAGCGGCGCGAGAGCTCCGCCCGTATATAGCTGGAAACAGACTTGACGTTGCCTTTGTCGTCATCCGAAAAACCTATGGCCACCGACCTGTCCAGACCGCCCGTACGCTGTAGCATGTGGAAAACGTGTTCGACGAAATCGCGTATCGCGAACTCCTTCGCCAGCTCGGGCCGCGAGGCGGTCGTCGCAGTCGCCAATTTCTCCTTGTAAATCGGGTCTTGGGCCATTCTGGCCTTGAAGCCGTCGTACGTCACGGCGGAGTACCGGCACATGCCGAGGTAGTAGTCCAGCTCCTCCGAGTCTGTGCCGAAGCGCTCGACCTTGTCCAGCCACCGTCTGTACCCGCGAAGGTTCGACATCATCGTCTCGCGCTCAAGCGGCGAGAGCGCATTGTCTATGAAAAGCCTCACCGCTTTTTCTATCGTGGCGGGCGCATGGCCGCGCGCGGTTACGATGGCGAATATGCGGCCCTCCACAAGAGTCTTTTTAAAAGTGCTGTAGCTTGGCGACGGTCTGCCGCCCTGGGATATTTTGGCGAGCGCCGACATTGTGTCTTCAAGAAATCTGTTCGGTTCATTCGCGTCGTCCGGGTCGGCGAAATTGCGGAACGCCGCGTCCCATCCGCCGTCGGTAGGCGGACGATAGTGCTCGCCGTCCCCTCTCACCAGCGCGAATGTGGACGTGGACAGTTCGACGGGAACCCACCTGCCATCAGGCTCCTTGTGCTCCATCCGAATCTTCGTCGGCATGTGGAGAATGTTGTCATCCCAATCGAAGATGTAGTATTTGAAGTCTCTGTCGGCGACTTCGTCGTTCACATAGGGAATAGGTTTCGTCACAAAACCTCTCCGTCGAAATCAAAGCCGCGCACGCTCTCCAGCCTGACCTGGACGAAATCGCCAATCTTCGCGCGGCGGCCGCGCGGCGTGTCGAGAATATACACCACCCCGTCCACGTCCGGCGCCTGGGAAGCCATGCGCGCGACACCGTTCGCCACGACAAGCGCTTCGTACGTACCGCCGACCATCCGCCGGGCTTTGACGCGCCAGAGTTCGGCTGCGTCGCGCATGATGATCCGCTCGCGTTCCTCCGCGGTCTTGCGAGACGGCCGGCCGCCCATTCTGGCGGCCTTCGTTCCTTTCTCCGGACTGAAGGCGAAAGCGCCCAGATGGTCAAACTGCATTCTGCGAAGATCGGTGCGCAACTTGTTGAAGCGGCTTTCGGTCTCTCCGGGAAAGCCCGTCATCACAGTCGTTCTGAGCGTCACGTCCGGCAGGAGTTCGCGTAAAACCTCGGCCGACAGAAGCGTGGCCTCCACCGCGCTCTTCCGGTTCATCTTCACCAGAATCTCCGGCACGGTATGCTGCACCGGCACATCGACATATCTGACCGCGTGCCGGGCGTTCGCGAGCCAATCGAGAAACTCCGCGGTTATCTCGCTCGGGTAGCTGTAAAGCACTCTTATCCAGAAGCGGCCTTCGAGCGCGTCGAGCTTCCAAAGTAGATTTTCAAGCCGCGTCTTTCTCGCGCCATGCATGTCGCACCCGTACATCATCGGATCCTGAGCGACAATGTCGAGCTCGCGGCATCCGCTCGCCAGAAGCGCTTTCGCCTCGCGCATGATCGACGCCATAGGCCGGGATCTGTACCGGCCTCTGATCGAGGGTATGGCGCAGTAGGAACAGCGGTGCATGCACCCTTCTGCGATTTTCAGATAGGCGAAAGCCTTGCCGGTAAAACGCAACTCCGGCATCTTCGGCTCGATCCACTTGTCGGGGACGCCCTGCCAGACGTCCACTCCCGGAAACTTAGCGGCGGCCTTTGGATAACGCTGGGGGTAGCACCCCGTCACGACCACCTTCCCGTAGTTTCCTTTCGCCTTCAACTGGACGGCGCGCGATATTTCGGCTTCGGCCTCCTCCCGGGCGGAAGTTATGAACGAACATGTGTTGACGATAGCGACATCGGCCCTGTCGGGATCCCGCGAAAGGACGCACCCCTTGGCGAGAAGGTTGCCGGCCATGACCTCCAAATCCGCAGCGTTCTTAGCGCAACCAAGCGATACAAGCGCGAGTGATGTCGGCTTGGATTCGATTCCGGCTCGTTTCGTTCGTGCCATATGTCCGGCCGTCAGAGAGTCTGGATAAGATTGGACCTCGTGTCGCTGATGGCGGACATCATGTTCGTCGCGGCGGAATACGAGTCGTCGCGGCTGTCTACGAGGGACTGAAGACGCGTCATATCCGTCTGGGCGAGGTTGTTCTCCTTGTCCATGGCGGTTTTGACCGCCTGTACGAGACCTTCATAGTCAGCCTTTGTCGCCGTCGTCGAACCTTCAGCGACCATCGAGCTAGTGCCGGGGAGCGCGCGGAGCATCTTCAACTCGTCCGCCGTTAGTCCGTGCGCCGCGGTGGACGAGGCGTTGTCGTCGCCGCTGAACGTCGCCTGAGCCTTTGTCAACTTAGAGAGGATGGTGCCGAGGTCGGCCAGATATGCGTTTCTCGCGCGCATTCTGACAGTCATCGGCGTCACCTCGCCTTCCACGACAACAGCTCTTCTCGAGCAGACGCGGACCATCAAATCCTGAAAGTCGACCTTCACTTTCTGGGGATTGCCGCTTATCTTGTCGACATCGGTGTAGCTGTAGTCGCAGAAAGTCAGTCCCCAGTTGCGGCTGAGCTGCACCGAGTCCGGGGTTATCTGGTAAGTAGCCATATTGCTTCGCCTCCTTGTATTTGTCTCTATTTGCCCATCGCCTTGATTGTCGACGAGGCTGTGCCGAGCGAACGCTTCATGATGCTGGTCGCCGTCTGGAAGGTCGTATCGCGGCGGCTGATAACGTTCTGCAGCGTCACCATATCCTGCTGAAGCGCGTTATCCTCCATGTCAAGGGAATACTTGATATTGGACGAGGCTTTCTGCCCTTCCTCGAGCGTAATTTGATTGCCGTCTTCTCCGCTCAGCGAGAAACGTATGCCGTAGGTGGCCGCGACCTCGGCGGAATCCACAAGCCCGTCGATCTTGTCGCTTAAATCGGTCGACATGCCTCCTTTGGTGTTGATCGAGCCGATCGCCCTCGAGATGTACACGAGCGCCGAACCAAGATCGTGAATCTTGTTCTGGCGTATGCGCACTATCGTGCTGGCCGAAGCCAGCGACGCTTCGATGGCGGACACCTCCTTGAAGCAGGCGGCCATCAGCGCGTAGGTGTAGTCCTGGCCGCCGACGCCGTCTACGGTGTAGGCCATTTGGTCCACACCGTAGACGGTCACTCCCGACAGCTTTTGTGCTTCTATTGTCGCCATCCGGCATTCCTTTCAGCCGCGGGAACGCGGCATCAGCTGAATATCTCCCGCGTAGTCTGGTGCTGGCTCTCGTACAGCTTCGAGAGCGTCTTGATGAGGGCGTCGATGAGGCCCTGACCGGAATCTTCGAGCGACTTGGACAGGTCGTACTCGTTCTGCTCGCGCGTAGCGTTGGCCTGTTCCTTCTGGGCGTCGGCCATGCCGTTCTGGGCTTCGAAGTTGACGTCCGACTGCCACATCTGGTTCATGGCGCCTGCGAGCTGTCCGCCGGCCGCAGCCGTTGTCGCCAGCGCGGCGGCGCCCCAGTGCTGCTCGGCTTTGACGGATATGCCGAAGTTGCGCTTCGCGGTGTGGGCGATCTTGCCCAAATCCTGCTTGCTGAGTATCGGCACGCCGTTTTCGCCGGTGCTCTTGCCCGTGGCCAGTTCTTTCATCGCGAATTCGTTGGCGACGACCATCTTGTTGTAGGCCGTCTCCTTTGCAGCGGGATCGAGTTCGTTGATGTACGCGTTGTCGTACGACGACTTGACCGCGCCGACGGCGTCCTTGAAGTCCTGCTTCGCGGTCTCGACCTTCGCCATGGCCGTGTCAAGCTTCTCCTGGGCGGCCTTCACGGCCGGCGCTTCGGGATTGTTGTTGTTGGCCTCCATGGCGGTGTTCAATTCGGCGCGCGCCGTGTTGACATCGGCTGTCGCCGTCGTGAAGTCGGTCTTGGCCTTGAGAATCGCGGGATTCGTCGCGAAGTCGTTCTTGATGGAGTTGACCACCGCCGGATCGAGCTTCGCCGCGGCCTTTAGACCGGCGGCAGACGTGACCGCATCCATGTTCAGTGTCCCGGATTCTTTCGAGAAGATGGACTTGGACATGTTCGCTTCGACGCCCAGCGCCTTCGTCTCGGACGCTCCGCCCTTCAGCGCGCCGTAAGCGCCCGCGCCGACCGCCGTCAAGGCCGATGCGACCATGACAGCCATGGATATGAGCGCGTACTGCTGGGTCTGGGCCTTGGCCGCCGAGGCGGTCGCCATGGTCTTCGACGCCTGGCGCTCGAACGCCTGCGCCTGCATTTCGTTGTTCGCCGCCCTCATCATTCTCGAGGACTTCTTCAACTCCTGGCCGGCCTCGACTATGAGCGAGAGGACCTCAAGGAGGTTGAACAGCGTCGCGCTACCCTTCGTGTTCTTCGCCGGCACCTGGGCAGAGTCGAGACCGCCCTTCGCCGCGATCTTTTCGGCGACGGAGGTGAGAATCTCCCTCATGAAGGCGGCAGACTCTTCAGGCGTCATCTCTTCGACGTTCAGGCCCTCCAGCTTGGCGAGGATGTCGCCTATCACTTCGTTGTCCGCGACGCCGTCGGGTGCCTCCAGCTCGGGCGTGAGCGAAATCGTCATCGGCGTTTCGGTGCCGTCGACAAGAGCGTTGAACGTGACGGTTATTCCGCCGTCGGCTCCGGATACGATTGAAACATCCTTGACCTTTTCGCTGGCGAGCTGGTCGCCGTCGACGCTTCTCAGCGCGTTGAGCATCGCCTCCAGTGAGGCTTGCGTGTTGTTTGAAACCTGCATGGTGTGATTCCTTTGTTTACGGCGGGCCGGAGCCCGCACTGATTCGATAAGATTTCCGCATCCCTCGCGGACGGCTTACGCCGTCGCGCCTGTCTGCTGCGTGACCTCGTCTGCGGTTGTTATGGCCGACTCGAGCAGTTTAGCGAGATCCGCCAAAGCCTGCATGAGCTGCTCCATCAGAGCCTGGATTTCGTCCGAGTTCTCTTCGAGAGACTTCTTCAGTTTCGCGAGAACAGCTTCAAGCTTCGACAGTTCCGCCTGTGTCGCCTGGGCATCGTAGCTCTTTTCGGACGCGTCGGCGCTGATGATCTGGCCCGCTGCGCCGAGGCCGAGACCGGCACCGGACATGACGCCCTGCGTGATCGAGAGCACCTTGGCGAGCGTGCCTGCCGAGCCCGCGCCGCCGGTCGCCAGTCCGCAGACGAGAGAGCCTATGCCGAAAGCGATGCTCATGTACAGGAACTTGTCGTTCACGTCGCTGTAAGCTTCTGTCATCGCCTGGCTGTCGGACATGCCCTGCTTGCGATACTCGGCGGCCTTGTCCTTTACCTGCTGTTCAAGGTCGTCCTTGTTGACCTGCTGGTAGATGGACACCGCCGCCCCGCCGACAGCGCACAGCGCGCCGATCGCGCTTATCACGCATACTGCGATGGCGAGCGAGCCGCCGGCGGTGAACGGCGTTGCAATCGCCGCGGCGACCGCGACGAGCGCCGCGACGCACGCCATCACGCACGAAATGATGCCCATGCGCTCCTGCGCCTTTTCCGCCGCCGTGGCTTCGTTGAGCTTCTTCATGCTCTCGTCGATCTTGCCCTGCCGCTCGGTGTGCTGCTTGGCCAGCTTGTCCTTGAGGTTGGCGATACGCTCCTTGGTGAGGGCGATCTGCTCTTCGGTGGAGTCGGCTTTCAGTTCGGCGAGCAACTTTTCGAGATCGCCGAGGATGTCAAGAAGAGCCGAGACCTCGTCGTCGCTGATTTCCGGAACCTCCTCGGGATCCACGGTCTTCTTCGTGCCGTCGACCTTCTTGGTGCCGTCCGTTCCGCCTGTCATGAGCTCGGTGACCTGCAGGCTCACGCCTTGCATAACGCCAACGGCTTCTTCCATTATCTTGCCGACGTCGCCCGTCTGGACCGTCGTTTCCGCCCCGGGAACATTCTGCGGAGTCTGCATCTGAACCTGCGGCGTGTTGTTCTGAACTGTTAGTGACATGGGTTTATCTCCTTTCTGCCCTGTATACACGCCAGGGCGCGGAAGGTTACGCTTTTTTTGCGGCTTTCTTCGCCCGGTCTTCGGCCTCTATGCGTTCGAGTTCCTTGAACGTGTCGTCGCCGAGCGCGGCCTTGAGCGCCGCTATCTTCTCGCGGTACTTCGCAGTCGTCTCGTCCTTCTTCGTGCAAAGCATTTCGAAGGCCTGGACGCTGGCGGCCGCGTGCAGCTTCTCGCCCTTCGCGAAGTAGCACAGCGCCGAGTAGTAGACGGGGCGAGGATTCGACGAGTCGAGCATCACAGACTGCGCGTACGCGGCGATCGCGTCGTCGTAGTTCTTCTGCACCTGGTGCACCGACCCGAGCCCGTCCCAGTACTTCGCGTTGAGATGGTCGAACATGACCAGGAACTTGAACAGCTTCAACGCGTCGTCGTACTTGCCGGTCGAATAGTAGCTGTAGGCGAGCGAATACACCGCGTTGAGCTCCTCGTCGCTTATGCCCTTGGCCGCTTTGAGGGGCTGCCCGCTGAAAAGCGTCGTCAAGGCGGTCTTGATGGAATCTTTGATTGTAGCCTCGCTGAGTTCTGCCATGGTTGTCTCCTTGTTTTGTGTTGTTTCTAAGGTATTGTACGCCGTTCGCCGCGCTCAAGCCATAACTTCGCGCTTTTCGGCGATTTCGTCGAGAATGTCGACGGCGATGGCGTCGAGCTGTTCGCGTATGATGTTCGCGATATCGGTCTTCTCGAGCTTCGCCTCCTGCTTTTCGATTTCGTGGACCGACTCGGACTTTTCCGGAGCGAGCTTTTCAAGTTCCGCCGCGATCGTCTTCAGCACGTTGCCGTCGATGGACTCGAGACTTGCCGAGATCTGGGCCTTGAGGCCGGCGATTTCGTTCTTTCCCTTGTCGATGGCGGCTTTGGCGTCGGCGACATCTTTTTCGAGAGCCGTCTTGCGCGACTTTGCGCTGTCGAGAGAAGCCGTGTCGCCGGCGATTTTCTTTTCGGTGGCGGCGAGAGCGTCCTCGTTGGTCTTGATGGAATTCTCAAGCTCCGCGGCCTGGGCCTCCAGTTCGGACGTATCCACCACCTCGTCGGCCTTTGCCTCGGCTTTCATCGCGGCGATCTTGCTGTCGATTTCAGCCTTCTTGCGCTTCAGCTCGTCTATGTTCTTGTTGTACTCCTTGGCGTTCTCGCGAGCCGTCTCGATCTGGTTTTCGAGCGAATCGATCTTGATCTGCATCAAGGCGATCTCCGCTTCGGACTTCGCGATCTTGCCGTTGAGATTGTTCTGGGCCTTTTCAAGACTCTTGACGCTGTCGGCAAGC
>CAMOXA010000037.1 GCA_946628745.1 uncultured Verrucomicrobiota bacterium
AATTCTCGCAGTCGAGATAAACACCCGAGACACCGACTGAAACTTCGCCCGCCACTTCAACACGTCCGCCGTTCAGGGTAAGGTATCCCGTGCCGTTCTTTGCCGCGCCTACGGATAGAATGCCGGGCGTGGTATATGTTCCACTCGCTATTTCAAGACGGCCCGTCTGCCCCTCTGCACCCGGGACAACTATGCTTCCAGTAGACTGGGTAAAGCCATAATCAGAAGAGTCTTCGACCGTCTTCCATACCATTGCGTCTTCAGCGTATGCAGAACCGGAGAATCCGACTTTGACATCTCCAGCAACCGACTTGTTTTCATCAAATGTCACCTCATCAACGGAACTGTAGGTCATCCCGCCTATGCTCGCAACAATTGGCTGATAAATACGAATTGCATATATTTTGGCAAAATTCGTCAAGCTAATAGTTGCATTGACTCTGTCAGCCTCGCCAGTCACTTCATAAACATACTCATCGGTGTTTGAATAATCCGATTTCAATGTAAGATTTGCATTGACAGTATGCGCATCCGAGTTAAGGTATATCAACGTCCCTGGCACCATCTGGTAGAAGAGGATTTTGCCACTAACGGCGCTACTACCATTGAAGTGAAGGCCATAACGCGGATTGCCATTTCTGCATACATCCCAGCGCGGTGTATTACCGCTATCTACCGTATTCTCAAACCAAACATAGTTGTTACGATATGAGACCGTAGATTTAAATCCAGTATATTTTACATTATCCACTACGGGATCATCATCCGCCGAGTCCCAAGTTGAATTGTTCTTTGCAGAAATGGATGAATTTAGATAATCATAACTATAAAGCAAATTATAATCGGAGCTTCCAAAGGAATACGACGAATATGCAGTAACGGGAGATGTCGTAAATCCATCAGACCACACTGTAGCACTAAGCTCTGAGCCATTACTGTCCAATCCTGCAATCTCTAGCAAACCAACTGTTGAAGTGTTTGCCCACTCAGCCATTGTCCCTCCCTTATACGAAACAGTATAAGTACTTACTGCGCCTCCGGCAACATTGGACTGATCTGCGGCAATGTTTACCCTTGTAAAACCGCGACGAGTGATACTTGGTGCATTAAGCACAACGCCAGCATATACGGTTTGCTCTAGATGTGCAGATTCGCCTGCATCATTTACAGCATAAGCGGAAATTGCTACGGTTGACGTAATCTCAAAGGGCGCTGTGTACTGTATGTAATCATCGGCAGAAGAGGTACGGTAATATATTGTCGCACCTGCATCAGTTGTAAGTGTAACTGTGCGATTGCCACCAAGTACCTCTGGCGTAATAGCAATTGTCGGCGTTGCAGGCGCACCCTCAACTGCTGGTGTGCTGAACATTATGTTATCGACACCGCCATTTAAATCGTAATTAGCATCATTCCCTAAGACAAAGCATATTTTGGATATAGATCTAAACGCGCCCAAATTATAATCTTCTACTTTCGTGGTGCCGTTTCCGTCCACAATCGTAAGCAAAAGACTATTGGATTTTTTATCCCCGACCAACACTATGTGATGCCAAAGAGCGGTGTTGGAAGTAGGATTGGCTGCGCGCGAAGAACTAATTTCACATACTGTGCTAGCACTCTCATTTGCCATTTTGTAAACAGTGCCCTTCCCTCCTGTTCCGCACGGGATAGCGACTCCCATGATTTCGGCTCCATCCGAATCATACACGGCAAAACCAGTATTCCTCGACGTTGATGTATAATATCCCGCAACTGAAAACCAATCAAACTCTAATTTGAATACATCTTCTTTCTGGTAAGATTCAGGCGCTGAAAAAACAACGCCACTACTATTCCTGTTCAGACGATACAGGTTGAGGTAGTTTCCATTAACACCACTTCTTGTGCCTTGCGATAAAGTCAACCCGTTATTATTCGCTTCAACCCCTAGGCACACACTTGAAAGCACTCCGCCTGTCCAATATGTGCTACTATTATATGTCTCTGCGTCATCAAATTTAAAACAATTTTCGTCTTTCGACACCCAAGTTATCTCATCCGTCGCCCAGGCGCCGCTGACGACGCAGAGCGAGAGGACTAGCGCCAACGAGCGCGTTACCATCTCCATCAATTTTCGTTTCATCATTT
The DNA here is from genome assembly GCA_946628745.1 of uncultured Verrucomicrobiota bacterium. GTDB lineage: Bacteria > Verrucomicrobiota > Kiritimatiellia > RFP12 > UBA1067 > UBA1067. The sequence continues at coordinate 2,131 of CAMOXA010000037.1, forward strand.
TCTCCTTATTATGTGTTGTTTGAAATCATTCAGGGTTTGCGACCGCCCCGCTCCAGCTGCCGTCGGAATATGTTGCGGCGCCGTTCACGCCCTCGCGCGCCGGCGAAACTGCAAACGAGAAGCCGCGCGACCCGCCGGTGCGAGCCCCGTTTTGGCCTTTATTTCTCGATATATCAATATATTCCGACATTGCCTACAGAAGACAGCCCTTCCACAAGTTTGGAATCATTGTATCATAAACGGCCTTCCCCCGCAAGGGGGACTTTGAAAAAAATTACATCGCCGCTCCTGAAAGGACTTGTTTGGGGTCCCTCCCCATTCGTCAACCCACTTTACCTGCCACTTCAACCCACTTTACCTGCCACTTCGACCCTGTTTACCTGCCACTTCGACCCTGTTTACCTGCCACCTCGACGGCCTCTGGGTGGCACCCAACACGACGCGGAGAGGCAGGCAAGGTGGTGCGAAGTGCCACAAAACCGCTACAGGCTACGCGGCAGTTTGGCGGCGGGTGGGGGTAGCGGTAGGGACGGCGTTCCACCGCCGTCCGTTACGCCCGCGGTCGCCGATGGAACGGCGACCCTACCACGACTTGTTTGGGGTCTCTCCCCATTCGTTCCCCATTCGTTCGATAACTTATCAAATTAACAGTATTTCCCGCAAAAACCGCAACCTCACAAAGGGTCCCTCCCCACTATTAGGAAGATTCATCATTGTTCAGGCATGGATACCTGGATTTTGAAGAAGCGGTCGCTGTCGGTCTTCTTGTGCCATGCGTCGCCAAGCTTCTCGCAACCGAGGACTGTGTATATCCGCCCGTCGCCGAGATTGGGCTGATACTTGAAGTTTATCTCCCCGTCAGGCGCGACTCTGAACTCCGTGATGCGGAACACATCGTCCGCGTCTTCAGGCTTCGTGCCTGCGACGTAGTCCTGCCAGAGCGGAATCTTCTTGCCCCATGCCGTCGGAACCGCAACCGCGGCATCCTTCAGCTGCCGATCCGTCGCCCAGCCGATGCTTGCATCAGCCGGTTCCAACTTTGAGCGTATCCACTCAAGCCTGATTTCTGGAATAGCCGTGCCGTCCGCAAGCGTCTCCGCCTCACGCACGGCTTCGGGCGACCACTCCGCCTGCGCCGCAATCGTTTCGTCGCTCGCGGAATTGGACTGGATTGAGCACTTGAGACTCGTCATCAACGTATCCACCGAAGCGAACTGCTTGTCGAGCCACTGCGCCCGCGCGGAGAGAAAGCTTTTCAGTATCGCGCGGTCATCCGCCGCCGTGCGCTTTTCCTTGCTGGATCGCCTATCCCACCAAATAGCGTCATCGACTTCGCTCGCCTCGGCGAGAAGAGGCTCATACCTGTCTATGAGGCCGCCGTCTTTGAACACTTCTTCATAGCGGCTACGGACCTCCCAATAACGCGTGTACAGCCTGCGGCAGAAGTTGACGTCGCTCGCCCATTCCTTCTGGAAGGAGTATTTGCGCGAGTTGTCGCCTTCGTTGTTCTTCGAGCAGGCCCAGTATTCCGGGTTTTGTCCGACGCGGATCGACGCACAGCCCCAGTCGAAATCCCATACCGGGCCGAAGAAGAGCTTCCCGCCTCTGTCGATGTAGGCGTACCGGCTCTTCTTCGTCGCGTCGTTGTTCGCGAAGAGTTCGCACACGAGCGTGTAGGCGACCATTGAATCCATGTCGGCATATTCGGTGTAGTATTTCCCCTTCGCGTTCTTGCGGTCCGCGCTCGTCACGGCGTCCCAGAAGTCCTGCATGTACGACTTGCACCAGTTCATCATGTTCGTCGAAGTGTGTGCGTACTCGGGACGGCTGAACATAGTCAGCATCTCAAGCTTCCCCGACTTCGTGGTGAACTTCGAAATGTCATCGTACTCCTGAGAGAATTCGAAAAGATAGCCGCCTGAGATATCGACATCCCCGCCCGCCTCGATCATAGCGTCGAGCCCCGAGAAGTTGTCTTCGGCGGAGTTCCACTTCTTCGCATTGTCCTCCCAGTCGTATATATCGACGCGATTCGGGTCGATGCGGATGTGCTCGACGAACTGGTAGAGGCCCTGGAGCTCGCCGTTTAGGATGCACTCCACCCACGTCGAGTCCATGCCGAGAGAGCCGATGTCGTTGGCGAAGTCCGCGGCAAGTCTGCCGCGCATCTGCGACATGTCGTTGTAGTTCGCGAGGAGCACCCAGTGCTTGGACTTCCCGAAACCGAACATGTCCGTCTTCTTGTCGAGCTTGAGCTTCCACGGCTTCTTTGGATAGTTCTTCGTCGAATTGCCGCGGACCTTGATGTACATCTTGCCGTTGTAAAGCGATTTCCAGTCGTCATTGCCCTGCACATAGACCTTTCCTTCGTGCTCCTCCTTTGCGGCGGTGGGCGTCAGTCCGTCGTCCGTCGTCATGTAGAGGACGGGGAGGCGAGAGAAGTAGAACGTCTTGTCGAGCGACGAACCGTCGTCCGCCTCGGCGGTCACGCGGAACCAGTGGCCTAGATCATCCGCCTGCGGAACATAGGACGCGGCGGTGGAAAAAGGCGAAGCCTCCCACGCCTTCGTCGCGCTGCCGCGCGTCCATGCGTATTTGACGGCGGGAGTGACGCCGAAGATTCCGGCGGACGATTCGATGGCAAGCGCCTTTCCGATGCGAGGACGCGACAGGTCTGCGGAAAGAGAAGCGTCTATCGAACCCCCGATCACCTCGCCGCCGCTTTGGCCCGCCTCCACGACAAGATTGCGCACTGTCGCCGTCTTTCCATCGACCGCGAGATCGACGGAGCCTGGGACGAACGCCACGTCGCCAGGCTGCGGCGCCGCGCCGTCGGGCTCTCCGCCGTCAGTCAGCGACCAGTTCGCGCAGTCTGACCAGTCTCCTGATTCGCCGCCGACCCAGTAAAGCGTCCGGGGCTCGCTTTCAGGCACGGACTCGTCGCCGTTCAGGCGCGACAGGCTGCCCGCGCCCTGGAATTCGACAACCCGCTTCTCGTTCGCAGTCTCTCCCGCGCGAAACTCCCTGCGGCCGGTGCGCGTCGCGAGAGGAACGTATTCGCCGCCTGGGTTCTTGGCGAAGTAGCTGACGAAACGGATGCCACCAATTTCGCGCAAGCGAAAGCGAAACGATAGCGCAGTGCCGATCGCGACATTCACACCCGACGCATAGACTTCGTTCCATAATCCGTCGCCTGCAACATAGAAGCCAGACGTCTCACCGTCCACCATCGCGGGAACCACCGCACCTATCGATCCTGCCGCGGACTCTGCAGGCTTCTCGTCCATGAATGCGTCGAACGTAAACTCGCAGTCGTATACTGCAAGCGTTCCGTCAGGCTCGTCTGCAGCTACGAACGAGAAACCGGAATCCGCGCCGAAGCAGACTCTGCCGGTCCCGTCCCCGGTCGGCTTCACGTCAGGATCGGCGAATGTCCAGCCGCCGCCGGCCGTTCCTTTCGCGGACAGCTCTTCGCCAGTCCCGTAGATTGATGCGTCGAAAGAAAACCCGGCCTGCGTCTTCGCCGCCGCGAAGGCGCATGCAATGTGCAAAATGTAAAGTGCAAAACGTTTCATCACCTTTTTCTCTTTTCGTTCGCAATTATAACATATTTTTTCCGCCATTTCAAGTGCCGCCTCGCCGAAAAAAAATCTTCGTGCCGCGTGTAAAGCAAAAGCGCAAGGCCTTCAGTTGACTGCCGGAGCGCCGGTTTGGTATAATAGCCGCACATAAGGCAAGGCATAAGCGCTCGCAAATCCGGCGGCGCGGCGGATCTTGCACGTGGCGAAAAAAAATGATCGATGTCGACAGCATTAAATCCAGACTCCGGGAAGAAATGAAAGCCCGGCGAAAGAACCTCGCGACGGAAGCGAAGGCCGCGGCAGACGCCGCTATCCGGAAAATGCTGCTGGCGCGATGCGATATCAATGCTGCGACGCTTCCGCCGGCATGCGGACGACATCTCGCCGTCTATCTCGCCTCGCGCAGTGAAATCGACATCGACCCCTTCATAAAGTCCATGCTCGAGGCGGGTGTCGAAGTTGCGGCGCCCCGCTGGAACGGCAAAAAATACGAACTGGCCAGACTGAAGGGACTCGACGTGGACAACCTGCGCACGGGGCCGATGGGCATCCGCGAACCGGCCGTAGCCGACATCGTCCCTCCCGGAAAAGCCAGTGCATGGATCGTCCCGGGCCTTGCGTTCACGAAAGACGGCAAGCGCCTCGGATATGGCGGGGGATGGTACGACAGGCTTCTAGCCGCCGCGCCTGAAGGTGCCGTCAAAATCGGTGTCGCATATGCTTTTCAGATAGTCGGCGACCTGCCGGCAGAACCGCACGACATGCCGCTCACAGCCGTCGTCGCCGCGCCTGCCGTCTGACACCGCCAATCCCGCCCGGCACGGCCCGCCTTCCTGCCGCGCATCCGCGCTGGAAGCGCCGGCGCGCCTACTGCGGCGCGACATCGCTCGGCATGCGCCAGTCGCCGCGCGGCGAAAGGTTTATCGAACCGACCTTCGGTCCGTCCGGCATGCAGCTGCGCTTGAACTGCTGGGTGTAGAACCGGCGCATGAACACATCGAGCCACTTCGCGATTGCGGCGTCTTCATATTCGCCGGCGAACGCAATTTTCGCGAGGCGCAGAATCTTTTCCTTCGACGCGCCGCGACGCAGGAAATGGTACAGGAAGAAATCGTGCAATTCGTACGGACCGACCTTGTCCTCGGTGACCTGCGCTATGGTGCCGTCGGCCGCCGCCGGCAGAAGCTCCGGCGAAACCGGCGTGGCGAGAATGTCCAGCAAAGCTTCCCTGACGTTCGCGTTCTGTTCGGCGTACCAGCCGACGATGTATTTGACGAGCGTCTTCGGAACGCCCGCGTTCACTCCGTACATGCTCATGTGGTCGCCGTTGTAGGTGCACCATCCAAGCGCCAGCTCGGAGAGGTCTCCGGTGCCGACAAGAATTCCGCCGACCTGGTTGGCCTTGTCCATGAGTATGTAGGTCCTGCCGCGCGCCTGGGTGTTCTCGTATGTAATATCCTTTACGGATTCGTCCCGCCCCAGATCGGCAAGATGGCGGCGAGCCATCGGCGTTATGTCGATCGTTTCCAGCGCGACGCCCAGTCCTTCGCAGAGCCTTCCGGCATTGCCCTTCGTGCGGCTCGTGGTGCCGAAACCGGGCAGTGTGTATGCGTGTATGCCGGACATGTCAAGGCCCAGCCGGCGGAACGCCTCTACGCACACAATCAGCGCGAGCGCCGAATCGAGTCCGCCCGAAAGCCCGACGACAACGTCCTTGCAGCCGATCGCCTGGAGCCGCGTCGCGAGGCCGGTCGACTGTATGGCCAGTATCTCTTCGCAGCGCTCGCTGCGCTCGGCGTCCGCGCCAGGCACGAACGGGTGCGGGTCGACGCGGCGGCGCAGACCGCTGGAGTTTTCCGCGTCCGCCGGCGCCGGCACTGCAATGCGCCGCACGTCGCCAACAGTCGTCGCGGCGTTTCTGAAAGCGTAGTTGGCCGACCTCTCGAAGTCGAGAAAGCCTATGTCGACATCGGCGACGGCAAGCCGCTCGTCGCGTCCGAAACGGGAACCCTCTGCCAGGATGGTTCCGTTTTCGGCTATGAGCGCGTGTCCGCCGAAGACGAGATCGGTCGTGGACTCGCCGACCCCGGCACCGGCGTAGACATACGCCGCGAGGCATCGCGCGGACTGCCCGGACACCAGCGAACGGCGGTAGTCCGTCTTGCCCACGAGCTCGTTCGACGCGCTGAGATTGAGAATCACATTCGCGCCGCGAAGCGTCAGGCGCGTCGACGGCGGATTGGCCGTCCACATATCCTCGCATATTTCCACGCCGTATACCGCGTCGCCCGCGGCGAAGACGAGGTCGTTGCCGAACGGGACCGTGAATCCGGCGAGAGAGACTTCGCCGGCGGTCGACTCGAGGGCGCTCGCGAACCAGCGCGACTCGTAGAATTCGTGGGTGCTCGGCAGATATGTCTTCGGCACGACCCCGTAGAGCCTGCCGCCGGCGACCAGCGCCGCGCAGTTGAATATCCGCCCGCCGGTCCGCACCGGCAACCCCACCGCTGCGAGCGTGCCGGCGCTGCCCGCCGTGTGTTCGATGAACAGGCGAAGCGCCTCTTCGGCCCCGGCCAGCAGCGACGGCATGTAAAAGAGATCCGCGCAGGTGTAGCCCGTAAGACAAAGTTCCGGGAAGACCACCGCGCCAACGCCCTCCGCCGCGGCTTTGTCGAAAAGCCGCTTCACTCCCTCCAGATTCGCCGCAGGATGCGCCGGTTTTACCGCCGGCACGGCCGCAGCCACTCTTGCATACTCTCTCATGCCGGATAGTATACCATTTTCAGCCCGCGCTGGGTAGGGGTGGAATCGTTGGATGCCTTTTCCATTCCCCATCGCCGGTGAATCACTTTATCTCAACCTTCACGGAGCCTTGTTTCTTGAGAGCCGCCGAGCCATACCCCTTGCCGTCCAGAACGAAACCGTTTACTACCACTCTAACCTTTCTCAGCCTTCCGTCTGAAAGTGCATATGCATTGAACGAACCCTTGAACATTCCAGTTTTCATGGCATAAGACAGATTCAATCCCGATGGATTCATTCCCGCTTTCGAAAGATCTATCACCCCGCTCTTTAAGCCGACTTTGCCAACTTTTGGGAGGGTGAACTTCACGCCCTTCATTCCAACTTCAAGCCCATTGGGCAGAAGATCGTCTTGAAGTCCGGAAATAAACGCGCCCAAGGACTGGGCATCAATCCAAAAATGGGAGCCTTCTGATAGATACGCACCTGCCGTACGCACATTTGCAACCTTTGCTATGGCTCCACCGGACAGATTGGCGCATTCAAGGCTTCCATCTTCGCAGAACCAAATCAGGCATGCGACAGACGAGCCCTTCTTTGTCCATGAAACTGCAACTGCGCATTCGCGCTCTCCGACAAGCAGCTGGCTTTTGGCGCTCACACGAACACCGCTCGCCAACATACCTAGAACCTTTGCCTTACCCCTGTTCCCGATAGTCACGGAGATGCCATGATACGGCGCGAATTCCAAGCCAGGCTCATGCCAAACAACGACATAGGCACCCTTCCATCGTCTGAGAGCATCGGCAGAGATATATTTTGACACAGCATCTTTTGCAGAAAACACGCTACGCGAACCATCTACAGCAAGATCGCCAATGGTTCCGTAAAGCGAATCCGCGCCTAGAGACAAATTCATGTCACGACCTGCAATTGTTCCTTTGATTTGTCCATTGAACGTCGTTGTCTTGAATGTAGCCTTGCGTTGACCTGCCACGAGAAGCGTGACGGTTATCTTTGAAATTCCCGCCAAACTAGGTCGACCGGCCTTTACTTGAATCGAGCCAACCACGGCATCGTCTGAATCCAGCACATAACCATCATATACCGTTGCCCGGTCGAGATGGAACGGTGCATCGGTGTACCAAAGCCTCCGGCGCACCCATTTTGCGTGGAGTATTGCATCATTAAACGGGACTCCATCGCCTTCCGTAACTTTCGTTCCACGCTGAAAATCGTCAGTTGTCCACCACCCGTCAAACAGATAACCCGACCTTGCGGGAACTGGTAAAGCCCCGAAAGAGGAACCGTATTCGGCGTCGAAATCCTCTAGCTCGCCGAATCCTCCATTTAGATTAAACGATATCCGGTATGTCTTTACGCGCCAATGGGCATATAGCGTATCCGGCCCCGAAAGTGACACTATTGTTCCAGGAACAAGCTGTTCACCGCTATCTTTTGCCGTAAACCAGCCAATAAACTCGTGTCCGCGATAGAGTGGATCCGTCGGGAACACATAAGGTTTATTCGGTTCCTGTGTCGTTTGTGTTCGCAAGTCCGCATTGTCGACTCCATAGACAGCGTCGAAGAGTACTGTCATCTCATTGCCGATCTCGACACCAACCTGACCCGTGTAGTTGTTTTTCCCGCGAATGACGGCCGATCCTCCGCCTGCGGTCTTCGGTACCCACGAAACAAGCTCCCAGTCATTATCTGTCAGCAGGCAAGGCCAATCATCTTGCAAAACGAACGTCGGACGGACCGTCACAACCCCATCTTGAGTTGCCTCGCGAAGTCCTTTGTGTTTGACAAGGCCGAGGGTAAGAGGCTTCTCACCAATCGTCACAGTGGCAGAGTTGGTCAGAGTTTCGAAATTGTCCGCCGAGACAAGATACCACACCGTTTCACGGCAAGCGTTCGTGAAAATCGGATTCACGTCGCCATAAGGACCCTCTTTATCGAGTGAATAGCGTACGCGCGCTCCGGCAGGTCGCGGATCCCGCAATATCACGGATATGCCATGTCCCTCGCCGTCGTATATTCCGGAGTAGTTGATTGTATCTCCACCAAGGCTGTCAACATTGCCGCCACCTATTGGCACGGCAGGCTTGATTGTCCAAATGCAATCCTGCACTGCCGCCGCAAAATAGTTGTCTGTATTGTAATTCAACTTCGCGTGCGCAGTATAGGTTCCTGTCTCCGTCGCCTTGTTGCCCGTATATGTCGCCGTAACTCCCGAAGGAAGATTCGTCAACACGACCTCCTGCGGATAGGCCGTATAGGGAAGAGGATTGGAATAATTCCAGCCGACAGCAGACATATCTATCGTCGCCTTGGTGATTTCGAACGAAAGATAAAGTGTCGCGTTGTCCGTATCGATCCATTTGTAACGGATATTATCTGTCAACTCCAGCGCGACGACATATGTCGCGACTGCCGTGCCGCCCTCGTTGAACGCAGTGCGCCAGTACGGCGAATTTGGAACGTCAGCGACCTGATTTGAACCCGTGTATTCCTTTGCTGCAATCACAGGAGGCGTCACCCGAGCCCGAACCAGCGTTCCCTGGACGTTTCCAATCTCGCCGTCGATTGGAACTCCGTCGTAGCCGTCGCAGCCGCCGCCGAGTCCCTTCCCGCCAGCTCCGCCCTGCACTGTCACACCCTCACCAACGTCAATCAACACACCATCTCTAGCTCCATCGAGAACCTTAATCGCCGGGGCTCCGTTGCCGCCAGGATTGCCCGATCCGCCGTCCCCGCCCTTCACGAGCGAGTCGCCACCCGACGTGACAAGCGAAATATGCGTCACAGTTCCTTCGCCACTCCCGCTTGGCACAATCCGAATCGCAGGTGTGCCGTCACCGCCTAGTGCAGTTTCGCTTCCCTCCACGCCGTCAGGCCCTGTGATTTTGAACCCGTTAAGGTCGATTGTCACATGACCAAGGTTGTCCGGGATATCAATCGGGCCCGTCATGTCGCCCGTCAGCGTCACCTTCCAGCCATCTCCGTCCGGAGTTATAATCGCAGGCGGCTCGTCGAATATCTCGCGCAGAGTGGTTTCCTCGGCAGACTTGATCTTCCAGAAAAGATCGTCTAGTGTCGGCTCGTTGTAGTTCGTCGTATCGTAGTTGAACACGACATGTGCCGTGTAGCTACCAGGCAACGTAGCCTTATTGCCCGTATAAGATGCGACGGAGACGCCAGATGGCAGAGCACCGGTGATTGACACAGTCTTCTCTGTTCCGTCGTATGCGAATTCACCTGCATAATTCCATTGCACACCGCTCAAGTCTCCATAGTTCGCCTTCAGAATCTCGAACTCCTCCTCGACCGTGCCCGTGTAGTT
>CAMOXA010000038.1 GCA_946628745.1 uncultured Verrucomicrobiota bacterium
AGGGCGTCTCGGCGACGATCGCGACGATCTTCCCGGCGTGGAAGGACGCGTGGGGCTTCCCGGCGGTGTTCTACTGCCTGGCGGGCTTCACGGTCGTCTATTTCGTCACGGCGGCGTTCTTCCTGCCGGAGACCAAGGGCCGCACTCTCGAAGAGATCGAGCAGTACTTCAAGACCGGCAAAATGCCCGTCAAGAAGCAGTAAGGTGAAGCTCAAGCTGCTAGGTACGGGAACGTCGGTCGGGGTGCCGCAGATAGGCTGCTCGTGCCGCGTGTGCACCTCGACCGACCCGCGCGACAAGCGCCGCCGCTGCGGCGCGTACCTTACGGCGGCGGACGGCGCCGCCGCGCTGGTGGACACCCCGCCGGAACTGCGCATTGCGTGCATCGAGTACGGCATACGCAAGGTCGACGCCGTGATGCTGACCCATGCGCACATGGACCATGTCGCGGCGTTCGACGACATACGGCGCTTCAATACAATCAACGGCGAGACCGTCCCGTGCGACCCGTCGGCGCCCGGCGCGAACGGGCGCACGTCGCGCGTAATCGGCAAACCGCTCAAATGCTACGCGACGCCGGAGACGATCGACTTGATGCACCGCATCTTCCCGTATATCGGGCTCGCGGGAGGCAGGAACGGGCTCTTCCGTCCGCAAGCAGAGTTTGTGGACGCGACGCGTCCGTTCGCCGTCGGCTCCGTCGAAGTCGAAGCGGTGCGCGTCGAGCACGGCTTCCCCTGCTGCGGCTACATCTTTCGCGAAGGCGCGGGCCGAATCGCGTACATATCGGACTGCCACGACATACCTGACGCGTCCCTCGCGCGGCTCGCGGGCGTCGACACGCTCGTTCTGGACTGCCTGCGCGTGCGCGAACACTCTACGCACCTGTCGCTCGCCCGGGCGCTCGAGTACATCGACCGCATTTCGCCCGGCCGCGCGTATCTGACCCATTTCTGCCACGACTTTCTGCACGCCGAATGGCTCGAGATGCTGCCGAAGGGCGTGGAACCGGCCTATGACGGCCTGGAGACGACTCCATGAAAATCAAACAGACGAAAATCCCGGCCCTTGCGGCCGTGCTACTCCTTGCCGGCGCGGCATTCGCGGCGCTGCCGAGCGACATATCGGTGGATCTTAAACTCGACGACATTTCGTTCGTCGCAGGCGAGCGCATGCGCGGCGTGGTCTCGCTGCGCAACATGTCGCCCGTCAAGCTTTCCGGCGGGGGTACGAACACCCAGGACCGGCTCTTCATCGAAGTGTTCAGAGCGTCCGACTACCATCAGATCGAGCCCTTCGGCTCGCGGGCGTACGTCTCGTCGTTCAATCTCGCGCCGAACGAAGGCCAGCGGCTCGAGACCTATATCGGCGACCACTACGAGCTTCTGGAGCCCCGCCGCTATCTGGCCCGCCCGGTTCTCGTGCACGCCGGCCAGCGGTATGTCGGCGGCTACAGCGCCTTCGACATCGTCCCGGGCATGAAGATAACCGGCGCCTTGCAGGTATTCACCAACCGCGAGGGGCTCTCGCGCGAGTTCAGCCTGCTGCACTGGTCGCGCAAGGGCAAAGAGCACCTGTTCCTCGCCGCGGTCGACCACGGCGCGAGCGAACGGCGGTGGCTCACCCACGACATCGGCCCGATGATGCGCATCACGAAACCGACGATTTCGATAATGCCGGACGGGATCGTGGTGGTTTTTCACCGCAACGGGGCCGACTCGTTCGTCAGGAGCGAATTCTGGTCGCTGCCGGACGCGCTGGTGTTCCACAGCCGCCAGTCGGTGCTCGATCCCGAGACCGCGGGCCAGACCAGGGTCCAGCAGATGTACAAGGACGCGGGCGGGGTGAAGCCTGCCGACCGGCCGTGGTGGAAGTTCTGGTGAGATGAACATACTCGGCATAGAGACGAGCTGCGACGAGACGGCCGCGGCGGTTGTGAGGGACGGCTCCGAAGTCGTGTCGAACGTGGTCTACACCCAGATTCCGCTGCACACCCCGTACGGCGGCGTCGTGCCCGAAATCGCCTCTCGCGCCCACATAGAGAAGATATCCGAAGTCGTCAACGCCGCGCTCGACGCCTTTCGCGCGGCCGAGCCAGGCGGCAGAATCGACGCCGTGGCGGTCACGTACGGCCCGGGGCTCTCGCCCGCGTTGATCGTCGGGCTCAACGCGGCGAAGGGTCTCGCGCTCTCGCTGGGCGTCCCGCTTGTCGGCATAAACCACATCGAAGCCCACCTGCACACTCCTTTTCTCTACGACCGCGGCACCCCGCCGCCGGAAACCGGCTTCGCCGATTTCGACGCCAGTCTCGCGCCGGCGCTCGGCCTCGCCGTCTCGGGCGGCCACACCAACTGGTTCGCGATGCCTTCCTACGGCGAGTACCATACTCTCGGGCAGACTCTCGACGATGCGGCGGGCGAGGCTTTCGACAAGGCGGCGAAGCTGCTGGGACTGGGGTATCCGGGCGGACCCAAAATCGACAAAATCGCCAGAGAGTATCTGGAGGCGAATCCGTCGCCGGATTTGATACCGTTCCCGAAGGGGCGGCCGCGCGAAGGCGTCAGCGCCCTCTCCGGACTGCCGGCGGATATGTGCGTGTCGTTCTCCGGACTTAAGACGGCGCTCCTGCGCTATGTCCAGCAGAACCCGTCCCTGGACGTCCCCCGCGTCGTCGCCTCTTACCAGGAAGCGATCGTCGGGGCTGTCGCGGATCGCACGCGCACCGCACTCAGGCGCGCGCGCTGCCGTTCGCTCATAGTCGGCGGCGGCGTTTCGCTCAATTCGCGGCTCAGGGCCGCGCTTCAGGAAGTCGCCGCGAAGGAGCGAGTGCGCCTTCTGGTCGCGAAGCCCAAATACTGCGGCGACAACGGCGCAATGATAGCGGGCCTCGCGTACTGCAGGCGCAATGTCGCGGGCGACGCGGCGCTCGCGCTCGATGTCGCCCCCTCGCTCGAGGCAGGCTAGACGACTCCGCGTCCTCTTCCATCGCACCGGAAAATTTGGTAAAATATACTTCATCTATGGACTTCGAGAACACTATAGGCCTTGAGACTCACGTTCAGCTCAAGACACGCACGAAGATGTTCTGTTCGTGCCTGCTTAAAACAGGCTGCGAACCGAATACGAACATATGTCCCGTCTGCCTGGGCTATCCCGGGGCGCTGCCGGTCATGAACCGCGAGGCGGTCAAGTTCACTGTCATGAGCGGCATGATGCTCGGATGCGAGGTGAACCGCCACGCGACGTTCGACCGCAAGAACTACTTCTACCCCGACATGGCCAAGGACTACCAGATATCCGAGAACGGCAACCCGCTGTGCATAGGCGGCGGGGTCGAGATCACGCTCGCGGACGGTTCGAAGAAGTTCATCAGGATCAACCACATACACCTCGAAGAGGACGCGGCGAAAATCAACCACTACGCCGCGACATCGGGCGTGGACTTCAACCGCGGCGGGACGCCTCTCATGGAGATCGTCTCCGAGCCGGACCTGTCGAGCGCGGACGAGGCGATAGCCTATCTCACCGCTCTCAAGGAGATGCTCGTCTACGCCGGCGTCAGCGACTGCAACCTCGAAGAGGGCAACATGCGCTCGGACGTCAACATCTCGATACGGCCCGTCGGCGAGACGAAGCTCGGCACCAAGGTCGAGATAAAGAACATGAATTCCTTCAGCGGCATCCACGCGGCGCTCGAATACGAGGCGCGCCGCCAGCGCGAGTGCATGGCCCGTTCTATCCCGATCGTCCAGGAGACGCGGCGCTGGGACCCCGAGGCGATGGAGACCGCGTCGATGCGCTCCAAGGAGAACGCCCACGACTACCGCTACTTCCCCGAGCCGGACCTCGTGCCCGTCGAGCTTTCCGAAGAGCAGATCGAAGAGTGGCGCAAGCTCCTGCCCGAGAAGCCCGAGGCCCGCCGCGCGAGAATGATCGCCGACTACGGCATCGCGGAATACGACGCAGAGGTACTTTCCCAGCACAAGGAGAACGCCGACTACTACGAGGCCGCAGCGAAAGGCCTGGACAAGAAGACCGCCAAGACGCTGTGCAACCTTTACATGTCGGACGTGATGGCGCTCATGAACTCCAGCGGCAAGTCCATCGGCGAGTGCGCCATGACGCCCGCCGCGCTCGCGTCGCTCGTCAAGCTTTCCGCCGCCGGCACGATAAACGGTCCGACGCTCAAGGAACTCCTGCCCGAGATTTTCGAGAAGGGCGGCGACCCCGAGGCGATCGTCAAGGAGCGCGGGCTCGGCGCCGTGAGCGACACCGGCGCCCTGGAGGCGTTCGTCGACCAGGCGATCGCGGCGAACCCCGGCCCCGTCCAGGATTTCAAGAACGGCAAGAAGGCCGCCGCCGGATTCTTCGTCGGCCAGGTCATGAAGCTGTCGAAGGGCAAGGCCGACCCCAAAATCGTAGGCGGCATCGTCGCCAGAAAGCTGGCCGCGCTATGAGGATCACCGCGATTTTTGCGGCGGCCGCGGCTTTGGCCTGCGCGGGGTGCGCGACGTTCAGAGGCACCCAGAAGGACGCGTTCATAGACGACGAAGGCAACATCCTGAGAGTGGAGTACGGCGTGTCGTCGCGCGAGTACACCTACAAACTCGTCTCGCCTATGAACGGCGCCGAAATCGACGGCCACGACGTGAAAATGGTCCGCGTCTTGACGCCCGAGCCTGAAAACGACAAACTCACTTTCTACATCTGCCAGAATCCGAGCCCGAAGGGGACGATGTACGAGACGAAGGACAAGAAGTGGAAGTTTCTCACCGTGGGCATCTGGAGCGCGCTGTATCTCTGGGACCCGGAAGAGGGACAGTACCTGCTCGTTTTCGAGGGAGACTCCAACCCTGCCATACTCGAAGAGGACAAAGCCAGGAAATGAATCCCCTCGACAACATACGCGTCGTGCTGGTCGGCACTCTATATACCGGCAACGTCGGCTCCAGCTGCCGCGCGATGGCCAACATGGGCATAAGGCACCTGCGCCTCGCCGCGCCGAACCTGCAGAACTCCTGGGAGGAAGGCGAGCGCCTCGCCGTGCACGCGACTGACGTGATGAACGCCCGCGAGGAGTTCGCGACGTTTGAAGAGGCGGTGGCCGATTGCATCGCCGTCGTGGGCACCACGGCCCGCGAGGGACTCTACCGCCAGCATGTCAAAGCGCCGCGCGAGTGCGCGCCGGACATCCTCGCGCTCGCGGCGCAAGGCCCGGTGGCCGTCGTGTTCGGGCGCGAGGACAAGGGGCTTTTGAACGAGGAGGTCGCCCAGTGCACCCATCTCTTGAGAATCCCCGTGGACGCGGGCTACACCTCGATCAACCTTTCCCAGGCCGTGCTCGTCACGTGCTACGAGCTGTTCACGGCCTCCGGACGCTACGAGCCGCCGCACGAAAAAGCGCCGCCCGCGCCGCAGGCGCAGAAAATGCAGCTCATGAAAAACTGGTCGAAGATGCTCTGCGAAATCGGCTTTATGGAGCCGATCCAGGCTGACCACTTCATGCAAGGCTTCCACAGGGTGTTCTCGCGCGGCGTCTTCACGAAGGACGACGCGGCGCTCATGCTCGGCGTCGCCCGGCAGGCGATATGGGCCGCAAACAAAGGGAAGGTCTCCGCCAATGGATAAACTGGCATACATAATACGACGCATCCTCCTCATAATACCGACGTTCCTTGGCATAACGATCGTGTGCTTCAGCCTGACGCGCTTCCTGCCGGGCGGACCTGTGGAGCTGGCGATGATGCGAATGCGCGGCGTTGGTTCTGCCGGCGGCGAGGTGGCCGCGCAGTCTTCTGGCCAGACGGGCGGCATGGCCGGCATAACCAAAAAGTACCGCGAGGAGATGGAGAAGCAGTTCGGCTTCGACAAGCCCATAGTCGAACAGTACTGGGACTGGCTCGTCGTCAATCGCATGGGCATGAGGCTGCACTCCTACCAGTACCCGAACAAGTCGGCGTGGTCGCTCATCAAAAGCCGCATACCGATCTCGGTGTGGTTCGGCATAACATCGTTCGTTCTCACGTACCTCATATGCATCCCGCTCGGCATAGCGAAGGCCCTGCGGCACCGCCAGGCCTTCGACGCGCTGTCGAGCTTCGTGGTGTTCGTCGCCTACGCCATACCGAGCTTCGCGCTCGGCATGGCTCTCAAGATGGCGCTTTGCGGGACCGTGCACGGGCTCTGGGACGTCTTCCCGCTGGGCGGCGTCTCCAGCGAATTCGAGGCGGAGCCGACATTCTGGCAGTGGTTCTGCGACCGCGCCTGGCATATGGCGCTGCCGGTGGCGTGCTACGTGGCGAGCGGGTTCGCCATGCTGACGCTCATGATGAAGAACTCGCTTCTCGACCAGATTTCGTCCGACTATGTCAGGACCGTGATCGCCAAGGGCGGCACGCGCCGCCGCGCGATATGGTGCCACGCCTTCCGCAACGCTCTCGTGCCGATAGCCACGGGCTTCGGCTCTATGATGGCAGTGCTGTTCGCCGGGTCCATCATCATCGAGACGATATTCGAGATACCGGGCATGGGGCGCCTGTCGTGGGACGCGCTCATAGGCCGCGACTATGCGGTCTTCCTCGCGCTGCTCGCGCTGACGTCGAGCTTCATGCTGATCGGCAATCTGATATCGGACGTTCTCTACATGGCCATCGACCCGCGAATCGACTTCTCAAGGAAATAACGGATGTTCTCGCCACTGACCAAAAAACGTTTCCGCGCCTTCCGGCGCATCAAGCGCGCCTGGTATTCGCTTATCGCCCTTGGCGTGATATTCGTGTTCTGCCAGCTGTCCTGGCTCGTCTGCCCCGTCGACCCCCGCACCACGGTTTCGCCCGAGAGTCTGGCTGACCGCGAGTTCACCGAGGAGATTTACGACGTGAAGACGGCCCGCTTCAACGTTTCGCAGGCCGGCGAAATCTTCGACTTCGAGGGACCCGCCGAGGTCGCGTCCGCTCTCAAAGGGCTCGACGCCGCGTCTCTCGCCGGCGGCGGGGCGGTCGCCTCGATGTTCGCGTCCGGCTACGACACGACCGTCACGCCGCGCGATGGCTACACGCGGTTCTATCTGGAGCCGAAGGCGCCGCCTGCGGTTTCCACGCGAACCTACACCGAGTCGCCGAGCTTCCCCTATCCGCCGTGCAAGGGCCACCCGTTCGGCCTGGATTCCGGCGGACGCGACGTCTACTCGCTCGTCGTCCACGGCATGAGAATCGGGCTCGACTTCGGCATCGTCCTCGCGCTTACCGGCATGCTCATAGGCCTCGTGGTCGGCGCGATCGAGGGATACTTCGGCGGCAGGCTCGACATCTGCTGCCAGCGCTTCACCGAAATCCTGAGCGCCATACCGTTCATATACGTGATGATATTCATCGGTTCGACCGTCGGGCGCAGCTTCACGGTTCTGCTCGTGTGCTACGCGATATTCAATTGGATAGGGGTGAGCTACTACATGCGCGCCGAATTCCTGCGGCTGCGCGCGCGCACGTTCGTGGAGGCCGCGAAGTGCCAGGGCTTTTCGGCCGCGCGCATCATCTTCGGGCACATCCTGCCGAACGCGCTCACCCCGCTTATCACGCTTTTCCCGTTTCTGCTTATGGGCGCGATAAGTTCGCTCGCCGCGCTTGACTTTCTCGGCTTCGGCCTGCCGCCGATGACGCCGAGCTGCGGCGAACTGCTCTTCCAGGCGAAGGGCAGCCCCTCCTCGTGGTGGCTCATACTCTTCCCGGCGCTCGCGCTCTTCATAGTTATGCTTTTGACGGTATTCGTCGGCGAAGGTCTTCGCGACGCGTTCGATCCGCGCCAGAAGTCGAAACTGGAATGATGATGCAGGACGCCGCCGGAACGCTTTGCGAACTTTGTCCGCGCCGTTGCCGCGCCGGACGGTTCCGTCCGGGCGGCAGCCCCGGCTACTGCGGCGCAATGTCCGCCCCGCGCGTCTTCAGGTGGGGGCCGCACTTCGGCGAAGAGCCGCCGCTTGTCGGCGAGCGCGGCAGCGGGTGCGTCTTCTTCTCGCGCTGCACTATGAAGTGCCTGTACTGCCAGAATTCGCCGTGGAGCTGGCGCGGTGAAGGTTCGGACAAGACTGTCGCGGAATTGACGCGCATCCTGCGCGATCTCGCTCTCGTCGATCGCGTCGAGAACTGGAATCTCGTTTCCCCCACGCCCTACCTGCCCGCCATCCGCGAAGCGGCGGCGCCTCTTCTCGCGGAGGGCGTGCGGCTGCCGTTCGTCTGGAATTCGTCCGGCTACGAGCGCGTGGAGACTCTTGAGGAATATTCGTCTCTCTGCGACTGGGCGCTCTTCGATCTCAGATATTCGCGCGACAAGACCGCTGAAGACGTCTCCGGGGCGCCGGGCTATGTCGCCGCCGCGCGGGCCGCCGTGAAGTGGGCCTATGCGCGCAGGCCCGACAAGACGATCGTCCGGATTCTGGTCCTGCCGGGCCATGCGGACGAGGCGATAGAGTCTCTCGCGTGGCTCGCTACGGAGGTGTCGAGCGACGCGATGGTTTCTGTGATGGCCCAGTATACGCCGGCCTACAAGGCTCTTGAAACGCCGCCTTTCGACAGGCCCGTCACGCGCGAGGAATACGAGAGCGTCGCGACGGCCGCCGCCGATTTCGGCTTCGAGAACGGCTGGCTACAGGGCTACGAGGCGAGCGACCCCAAGCTCGCGCTCCTTGGCGAGAACATGGGCGCCGACCACGGAGTCGTGAAATGACCGACGCCCACTGCCATGTCGTCCGCGGCGAATCGCGGCACTTCCTGTGCGAACCGTGCGACCTCGCCTCCGCGGGACCCGGCGACATGCTCTTCTACGGCTGGCACCCGTGGAGCCTCGACGGCTTCGATATCGATCTTCTCCGTTCACGCCTGAAGGCCGACCCGCGCGCCGGAGTCGGCGAAATCGGCCTCGACCGCCTGCGCGAGCGGACCATACCCGGCGAAATGCGCCGCGCCTTCGAGCTTCAGCTCGCTCTCGCGGCGGAGCTCTCGCGCCCCGTCGCGCTGCACGGCGCGAAGTGCTGGGGCGAAGTCGTCAAGGCTTGCGCCGCGTTCGCCGGGCGCATACCCGCGTTCGTCTTTCACGGCTTCTCTCGTTCGCCGGGGCTTCTGCCCGACATCGCCGCCATGAACGGATACGTTTCGATAGGCCCCGCGCTTTTGAACGACCACGCGGTAAACTACCGCGAACTCGCTAGAGCCGTCCCCGCCGGCCGTCTGCTCGTCGAAAGCGACGCGACCGCGGCGAACGGCGCCGAAACGCCGCATGTGGAAGAAATAGCCGCGCTCCTGGCGAAGCTCCGCGGCGAACCGGTCGAAGCGCTCGCCGCCGCCGTCGAAGCCAACGCGGACGGAATCGCGAATTTTAAAGGTCGCAACATCGATTGAAAACGAAGGCCGAGGTGTCCATGAAAAAAGAATATGCAAACCGTGCCGCCGCTCCGCTCGCCGCGCTGGCCGTCGCGTTCGCGGCTGTCGCGTCTGCCGCTTTCGGCGGAGCTCTCGACGAACTCATGCCGCGCCCGCGTTTCGCCGCGCCCGGCGCGGACGCGATGCCGAAGCTGCCGGCGCACAACACGGCCGGCGCGTACTGCCTGCGCGTGAAAAACGGCGTACCGGGCATCGAAGGCGACGCCGAGGGCCGCCGCTACGCCGCCGTCACTTTCGACCAGCTCAAGAAACTCGCCGAAGCCGGCGGAGAAAAAATCCCCGATTGCACGATATGCGACTGGCCGGAACTGAAGTACCGCGGCCTTTTGCTCGATTGCGGACGCAACTACCAGAGCGTCGAATCGATTCTCGACATCATCGACCACCTCGCCAGGTACAAGATGAACGTTTTTCACTGGCACCTCACGGACAACTACGGCTGGCGGCTCGAATCGAAGGTGCATCCCGAGCTCCAGCGCAATGAGGCGTTCTCCCGCCAGGTTGGCTGCTACTACACCCAGGACGAGTTCCGCAAGGTGCTCGCCTACGCCCGCGAGCGCGGCGTGACCGTCGTGCCCGAAATGGACATGCCCGGCCACACGCTCGCTTTCAGAAAAGCCACCGGAATCTCCAACCTCGCGGACGAGCGCGCGAAGATCGTCCTCGGCGAACTCATCGACGAACTCTGCTCGCTCGCGCCGGCGGAACTCATGCCGATTGTGCATCTCGGCACCGACGAGGCCCGCGAGCGCGGCGAGAAGGTGCCCCAGACCCATCTCGACTGGTGGGCGTCGAGGGTGACGTCGGCCGGGCGCGAGCTGATGGGCTGGTCGCCCGGCCTGAGGCTTCCCGGACAGTCGATAAAGCACCTGTGGATGGGCGCGACAGATCCGCGCGGGGACCGCACGCCGTACATCGACTCGCAGAACAGCTACTACATAAACCACGTCGACCCGGAGGAGCTGCTTTCCGTCGCCGCCTACCAGCAGCCGTGCAGATGGGGCGGCACGAGCGAGAAGCTCGGTGCAATCATAGGCGTGTGGCACGACGATTGCATCGCGAAGACGGAAGATGTCGCGCTCATGAATGCGGTCTATCCCGCCGTCGTGATGCTGTCGGACAATTTCTGGCGCGGACGCGATAAAGACGAGCCCGGCCTCTACGCGAGGCTGCCCCCGCCGGGCGACCCCCGCTTCGCGCTCGCCGCCGACCTCGAGCGCCGCACCCTCGCGCACCGCGACAAGATTTTCGCTTCGACGGGGCGCCCGTTCCCCTATGTCGCCCAGACCCATATGCGCTGGCGCATGACAGACGCCGCCAGCGGACGCATCCTCGCCGAGGACATTCCGCAGGCGACAATCTATCCGCGCCACTTCTGGTTCCCCGCGGGCGCCTACGCCCCGGCGCCGGACGGCAAGGTCGTTCTGGAGACGTGGATAACATCGCCCTGCGAGATGGACTGCGGGGCGTGGATCGGCGCGACGGGATTCTCGCGCTCGGACGGACGCTCGCGCGACGCGCCGACGCCGCGCCTCGGCGAGTGGAATAAACACGGCGCGACGTTCGAACTCAACGGCGAGGCGATTGCGCCGCCCGTCTGGAAACATCCCGGCCAGACCGGCAACCCGAAGGAGACTCCTCTCTCGGATGAAGACTACTGGTATCGCGAACCGTCGCGCATCCATTTGAAGAAGGGCGTCAACCACGTCCGCGCCGTCCTGCCCAAAAAAGGCGGCTGGAAGTGGATTGGCACTTTCGTGCCCGTCGTCATGAAAAACGGACATCCGGTCGAAGTTCCCGGATTGCGGTACTCCAGCCGGATGCCTTGACAGCCCGGCGGAACTGTGGGGTTCAAGTCCCGCCAGGCGATATCGCGACGTCAGCAGACGCCCTGTGCGACCATTGCGTCGGCGACCTTCGTGAAGCCTGCGATGTTCGCGCCCATGACATAGTTGCCCTTGTCGCCGTACTTCGCGGCGGCTTCCCAGGCGTTGTCGTGTATCGACTTCATGATGCCCTTGAGCTTCGTGTCGACCTCCTCGCGCGTCCAGCTGAGGCGCTCGGAGTTCTGGGACATCTCAAGGCCGGACGTCGCGACGCCGCCCGCGTTGGAGGCCTTGCCGGGCGAGTACATGATTTTGGCCTTGACGAACGCGGCGATCGCGTCCGGAGTGGACGGCATGTTCGCGCCTTCGGCGACGACCTTGCAGCCGTGCTTCAGGAGGTACGCCGCGTCGGCGCCGTTCAGCTCGTTCTGGCGGGCGCACGGGAACGCCGCGTCGATCTTGTCCGCG